>JALWLQ010000117.1 GCA_027084095.1 Persephonella sp. | reverse complement strand
CAGCAGTTTCCTTGTCTAAAGGTGGTATTTCTTTTATAAAGCCATTTTTGTAAATTATCAAGCCCTGGTGTGTGTCTTTACTAAATACATCCAGCTTATTTGCAATTATCACATCTAAATTCTTCCTGTTCAGTTTATCCTTTGCATTTTCAATTATATTTTCGCTTTCTGCAGCAAATCCTATAAGTATCTGGTCTTTTCTTTTTTTCTCTCCTATGGTTTTTAGTATATCCGTATTTGGAACTAATTTAACCACAGGATTTTCCCTTGATTTTTTTAGTTTCTGCTGGCTATAACTTTCTGGACGAAAATCAGCCACAGCTGCATTCATTATTATGATATCTGCCCAGTCTAAATTTTCCATAACTGTATCAAACATTTCCTGAGCAGATACCACATCTATTTTATCAACACCATAAGGTTTCTTTAAGCATGTTGGAGCAGAAATCAGTTTAACCTGTGCTCCCATTGTATATGCTATCTTTGCCAGTTCATAACCCATTTTCCCTGAAGATGCATTGGATATATACCGTATCGGGTCAAAATGCTCTCTGGTTCCACCTGCTGTAATAAGAACTTTTTTGCCTTTGAGATATTTAGGGAAAATTGAATACATAACTCCAACAACTATATTATCTACCTCTGCCAGTTTACCTTCACCTTCTTCTCCACAGGCAAGCTCTCCTTCTGCTGGGCTTATTACAATATTTCCCCACTCTTTAAGCTGCTTCAGGTTTTCCTGCACAGCAGGATGGTGATACATTTTTGTATTCATCGCAGGGGCTATCACAACAGGCTTATTGTAGGCAAGTGCTACAGAGGTTAAAAAGCTATCTGCTATCCCTGTTCTCAGTTTTGATATCGTTGTTGCCGTTGCAGGAGCTATTACAAAACTGTCTGCCCATCTTGCCCAGGAAATATGCTCAAGACCTGTTTCTCCATCTTTCCAGTCTGACAAAACCTGATATCCGGTAAGTGCTTTTAGTGTAAGCTCTCCTATAAATTCTTTTGCTGAAGGAGTTAAACAGGCTCTAACCTCTGCTCCCTTTTTTTGCAGAGCTCTAATAAGCTCACAACCTTTATATGCAGCTATAGAACCTGATATACCAACAAGTATTTTTTTATCTTTCAGTATCAAACTTACCCCTCCTGAAATTTAAGAAAATCTTGGTAATTTCCATTTATAAAGTATAGCAAGAACTCTTACCATCAGGACTGATAGGCTACAGATTATAGCAGAGCTATTTATATCCAGACCGGATTTTACAGAGATATAAAATGCAACAGCTCCGATAATTGCACAGGAAGCATAAAAATCATCCTTCAAAACAACAGGAATTTTACCAAGAAGGACATCACTGATAATTCCACCACCTATTCCGGTTAAAGTGGCAAGAATAACAATACCAAAGAATGAAACGTCAGCATTATAAGCTATCATTGCCCCTGTTGTGGTAAATGCAGATAAGCCTATTGCATCTGGAATAAGTATAAAATAGCGATTGCTTATATCCTTTTGAAAAATCCTATACAAAACTATTGCAAGCCACACACCAATAAGGGCAAAAATAAAATCAGAATAGGAGGTCAAAGCATTGGGTATTTTATTAACCAGTAAATCCCGTGTTATTCCACCTCCAAGGGCAGTTAAAACCCCCAGAACTGTGATACCGAATAAATCAAGACCTTCTCTTAAAGCCTTAAAAGAGCCCATAACTGCAAAAGCTATAAGCCCTATCATATTCATAAATTGGAAAATCTCGGAAAACACGCCTTTACCTCTTACAGAGGGGGATATTTTCCTTTAAATTGATATTAAATTCATTGTCTATTTCTACCTGAAAAGCTACGAATTCCACACCTTTTTCAAGTGCTTTATAAAAAACATCAGCAAAGTCAGGGTCTAATCTGCTATTTGGTTCAAAACATTTACATTTTCTAAGAAGCATAAACAGAATAATTGCTTTATATCCTTTCTCTACAGCCTCTATCAATCCCTCAACATGCCTTTTTCCCCTTGAAGTAGGGGCATCAGGAAACAGACATTTTCCATCAATAAGCAGATTACTGCCTTTCAGTTCAACAAACACCTTATCATCTATCAGATAATCAAGACGGCTACTGCCAAACTTTACTTCTGATTTTACTTTTTTAGGGACAAATCCCAGAACTCCTTTTTCTATGGCTTTTCTACCGATTTTTGAATGGAAAGATGTATTCAGCAAAATCCAGCCATCTTCCATTTTTGCTGCCACCACCTTATAGTCTGTTTTCATTCCTGAAGGATTTTTAACCACAAGGAGTTCTCTATCTTTTGTAAGGATTTCCTTTAATCTACCTGTGTCAGCTATATGACATCTTTTGATATCACCGTTAATATTGCATATACCAACAAATCTATTAGGTCTTTCTACAAATTTTGCTTTTTCCAGCTTTCCCAGACTTTTCAGGTCAAACAGCTTCATTTTCTTTTAATTTCCTGTTGATTTTATTCAGGAGTTTCTTGAATTTTCTGTATTGAAGCACCTGTTTTGCAAGGGAAGTATTTTCCTCTATCACCTGTCTTGCTTTCCAATAATCCCCTGCCAGATAATAGCTCTTTGCAATAAAATAAGCCGAAGAAATAGCAGATTTTTTATCTCCAAGCTTGATATAAATCTTGTAAGCTTCCTGTAAATATTTAACTGCTTTGTTCCAGTTTTTAAGTCTAAAATGTGCAATTCCTGTATTATAAGAATTAAGGGCAATATATGATGGCCTGATATTTATCTTTTTCCCTATTTCAAGCCCTTTCAGGTAATACTCTATTGCTTTGTTATATTCCCTTTTATCAAAATAAATATTTCCTAAATTTGCATAAGCTGCCGGCAGCATTTTTTGATTTTTGTTATCCTCAGCAAGCTGAAGGGATATCTTAAAGTGATACAAAGCTTTATCGTACTTCCCCAGATATCTGAGGATTTCTCCTACTAAGGTATGGGAATAAGCTTTCCATCTGTAGTTGTTATATTTCTGGGAATAATCAACAGCCAGATTTGCATATTCAAGAGCTTTATCAACTTTTCCCCGCATAAAATAAGCTATTCCAATATAATAATAGCCTTCAGCAATACCTTTGGGATAATTAATCTTTTTTGAGCTCTGAACCACTTTTTTAGAAATTTTCTCCATGGAAACATATTTTCCTTTTTCATACATCTGCCATGCTTCTTGAAGCTGTTTGTCTATCTCTTCCTTTGTAATACCAAAAGTAACAGTTGAAATTGTAAGTAAAATCACGAAAATTCTTAAAATCATTTCCCCAAACCCCTGAAAATCTGGTTAATTATAACCTATAATAAAAATCATGAAATTTTTGTGATTAAAAACATCAAACACTTCTGAGTAAGGGCAGGTTTTAGAATGAGAGTAAAAAGAATTAAAATCCGTAAAACATTTGACGCCATAGCTGACAGATATATTCTGGCCAACCATATTCTAAGCTTTGGTCAGGATATATGCTGGAGAAAAAAAATGTGTGAAAAAGTATCTGAACATCTTAAAACAAACAATCTTGTACTGGACATAGCTACAGGAACAGGTGAGAATTTTAAGTATTGTCCTTCTAAATTTAAGACAAAAATTGGTCTTGACCCTGCCAGGAATATGCTTTTAAAAGCCAGAGAGAGATTTTTAGATGTAACTTTTGTAGAAGGGATGGCAGAAGAACTTCCTTTTAAAAATAATCTTGCTGACCTTATTTTAGTTTCTTTTGGGGTAAGGAATTTTGAAAACAGACAGAAAGCATTTCGGGAGTTTAACAGAGTTCTAAAAAAAGATGGAATTGTTGCAATACTTGAGTTTTTCCCTATGGAAAATGGAACTTTATTAAACAAAGCTGCTGCCTTTTATATATATAAAATCTTACCCTACTTTGGAGGACTTATAACAGGTAATTTTGATGCATACAAATATCTATCAATATCAATACAAAACTTTGTATCGCCAGAAATTATGAAAATGGAACTGGAACAGAATAATCTAAAGGTTGTAGAAAAGGAAAAGATTTTCCCTGATGTTTATATATTTGTGGCAAAAAAGGAATAAACATTTTCTTCTCACATAAGGGAATATAAATTTATATGTTTGCTTTACTTATTTACTATTTTGATTGCCTTTTCAGTGGGAATTCTGCCTTTCGGAGTTTTCTGGATATAGCCTTCCCTAAGGAGATATGGCTCTATTACCTCTTCTATGGTGTTTTTGCTTTCTGAGATTGCCGATGATATAGTTGTAAGGCCTACAGGTCTGCCGCCAAACTTTTCAATCAGAGCCGATAGATACTTTATATCTGTTTCATCCAGACCAAACTTATTTATTCCCAAAAAGGTAAGAGCTTTATCTGCAACTTCTTTATCAATTATCTCTCTACCGTGGACTATAGCATAATCATGAACCCTTTTAAGCAGTCTATTTGCTATTCTTGGAGTTCCTCTGGAACGTTTCGCTATTTCAAAAGCTCCTTCATCGGTGATTTTTATAGAAAGAATATCTGCAGAGCGTTTTATTATCTGTGCAAGGGAGTTGTTATCGTAATATTCCATATTAAGAATTATCCCAAATCTGGAAATCAAGGGAGATGTTAGCATTCCTGTCCGTGTTGTAGCTCCAATAAGGGTAAATCTGCTCAGGTCTATTCTGATACTCCGTGAAGAGTTTCCCTTCCCTATCATAATATCCAGCTTAAAATCCTCTATTGCCGGATATAAAGCCTCCTCAACAGAAGGATTTAGCCTGTGGATTTCATCTATAAACAGAATATCCCCTTCTTCCAGTGAGGATAAAATTCCGGCTAAATCTCCCTTTTTCTCAAGGATAGGTCCTGATGTAAAAACAATATTTTTCCCAAGCTCATTTGCTATAACCTGTGCCAGTGTAGTTTTACCAAGACCTGCTGGACCTGAAATTAGCACATGGTCTAAAATACCATCTTTTTTCTTTGCTGCTTCTATAAAAACAGCTATCTGCTGTTTTATCTTTTCCTGTCCTATATACTCGTTAAGCCTTTTAGGTCTCAAGCTAAGTTCAAAGGATGTTTCATTGTTCATTGCAGAACTCTTTTTAATATAAATTCCTCAAGGGAGCTATTTATGTCCAAATAGTTTATTTTCTGGTCTTTTTCCAGCTGGTAAAGGTCTTTTATTAGCTGGATTAACTCTTTGGTTGTTGTTTTGGAAGCCTGTTTTTGAATACTCCCTTTCATAGCTGGATGTTTTACATTCATAAGGGAAAATGCTGTTTCAACAGGTTTTCCTTTTTCTATGTATGTTCTGAATAACAGCAGTCTGTTTATCTGTCCAAGCAGTAATGACTGTATCTCAAAAGGATGGTGGGTTGTTTCTATAAGCTGCCTGAATATTCTTACTGCATCTTTATCCTTTGCAAAAAATTTATCCAGAAAAACAAAAACATTTTCTTCTATCTTTGGATTTATAGCTGCGTCAATATCCTCTTTTGTGATTTGCTTTTTATCGGAAGCATAAAACAGAAGTTTCTCTATCTCCTGTTTTGCATACCACAGGTCATTTTTTAGCTTTGATACCAGATATTTTAATGTCTCGTCGTCTATCTCTTTGCCTTCCCTTTCCAGTTTCTTTTTTATTGAAATTGCAAAAGCTTTAGGGGTTAATTTCTGGGACACAACTATATCTGCAACAGATTTAATGGTTTTATAAGGCTCTTTTGCAGGGAGTTTTTCCTTATTTGAAATAAGAAAAAGTCTATCAGGCAAAGAAAAATTTTTAACTAAATCTATTAACTGTTTTTGCTCATCTTTTGAGATTTTAGACAGAAATGCATCAAAATCAAAAATTACAGCTATATTCCCATCTGAAAACAGAGATGAACTGGCAAAGACCTCTTTTACCTGTGAATATGTAGTCTCATCTCCCCAGAAAATATGGACATCAGCTTTTTCTTTTAGTTTATCAACAAGCTGTTTTTTTAAAAAATCCTCACTCCCATAAACAAGGACAACAGGCTGTAGCTCTCTAAGGTCAAAATTTTTAATAAGCTGGACAATACTTTTTTCTGCCATTATAGCTTTGATAATATAGAATAAATTCTAACACTTACAAGTCTTCCAATCTCTTCAATTGCATATCTTCTTTCCACATCTCCCCTTAAACCTACTCCTGTATACTGGGCAATCTCCTTAATATTTTTCCTGAATGTTTCCTCATTTTTTCTGTTTTGAATAATAAAATCCAGGTCAACAGTAACTTTATAAATACTTGCCCTTTGTGCCCTTGAATATCCAATCGGTCTTATTCTTAAAGACTTAACATTTACAATAATAAATCTTGTGGTGCGGCCTGAACACTCAAGGATATTACCTGAGGATATCACAGCATCGGAAACTGCCCTTGTAAAAACATCCAGGGCTGTTGCTTCTGCACGGGGAAAATGTATTCTTTTTATACAATAAACCTCTTTCTTTTGTGTATCATAGGACACAGGTTTATATCCACAGGAAGCAAAAAAAGCAAGAATTAAAACAAGCAATACCCTCACAGGAATTTCTCCTCTAATTTTTTCTCTACATAAGGATGAACCATTTTTGACACATCTCCGTGGTGGGCTGCCACATCCTTTACAATTGATGAACTTATATGAATAAGCTCCTGAGAAGGCATAAGGAATAAAGTTTCCACCTGGTCTAAATTATAGTTTGTCATTGCAATCTGGAGCTCATACTCAAAATCAGTAAACAGGCGAACTCCCCTGACTATTATCTTCGTATCATACTTTTTCATAAAGTTGACCAGCAACCCATCAAAAGGCTCAATAATTACTCTGTCCTTACCAAAGTCCTCAACAGATTTTCTGAACATTTCCACCCTTTCTTCAACTGAAAAAAGGGGATTTTTCTTTGGATTTGTAGCTATAGCCACCACAACATACTCAAATATATTCAAAGCTCTTTTTACTATATCCAGATGTCCATAATGAACAGGGTCAAAAGTCCCTGGATATACACATATCTTTGTTATCATTTACTTTCTCCAGAAAGACAGAACTGTATCCCCATATTTTCTCTCTTCATCTGCACTAAAGTGTTTATCACTTCTGTGTTCAAGAATAAAAACCCCACCATCAGCCAGTTTTTCAAGTGCCATATCTATTAATTTATCATATTCTTTGTAGTTATAAGGTGGGTCGGCAAATATAATATCAAATGGCTGGTCTTTGTATGTTTTCAGGAATTTCAAGGCATCCACAGGCACCACTTTAAAATTTTTAGAGAATTTTAAAGCCTTTTTCTTTATATCTTCTGCCCTTTTTCTGTTTTTTTCAACAAAATAAACAAACTCTGCACCTTTTTTTAAAGCTGTTATACCTATCTCCCCTGTCCCTGCAAACAGGTCTAAAAATCTTTCTCCAGAAACGTCATACAGAATATTGAAAAGTGCCTGTCTTACTTTTGAAGATGTAGGTCTTAAATCTCTCATAGCCCTAATAATATCAAAAAACTTTACGAAAAGTAATCTTAAAGCTTATAATATGAAAAAAAAGGGTTAGAGGCCATGAAGAGATTGTTAGCTGCTGCCGGTGTTTTCCTTTCAGCCACAGCATTTGCACTGGATTTAAATAACAGCAATATTCCTGAATATTCTTATGCAAAAGAAAGATACAAAGCTGTTATGTTAGATGATGGCATTCCAGCCCCAAAATTTCAGGAAAGTATTGTTGAATTTGCAATAGGTCTACTTGGCATTCAATACAGGTTCGGTGGTCAGTCTATATGGGGGATGGACTGCTCGGCATTTGTTCAGAAAGTTTATGCAATGGCCGGTATAAACCTTCCAAGAACAGCAAGAGCACAGGCTCAATATGGTGTCTTTGTAAACAAAGAAGACCTTAAACCTGGAGACCTTTTATTTTTCCAGACCTATGCCAGATATCCATCCCACGTTGGAATATATGTCGGGGATGGGAAGATGATACACGCATCATCTAAAGGAAAAAGAATTATAATAAGCAGCATTCATAAACCTTACTATGAAAAAAGATTTCTATTTGCAAAAAGAATTTTCCTATATGACCCTAAACAGATAGTAGGGGAAAAATATGCAAAAAAGTAGAAGCACAACAATACTGGTAGTCAGAAAAGACGGAAAAACTGTAATGGCCGGAGATGGACAGGTCACCCTTGGTCATAGTGTTATGAAAGCCTCTGCCAAAAAAGTTAGAAAACTGATGGACGGCAAAGTGGTTGTTGGTTTTGCAGGAGCTGCAGCTGACGGACTGGCACTTATGGAAAGACTGGAAGAAAAACTGAATAAATACAGAGGAAACCTCTTAAAAGCTGCTGTTGAACTTGCAAAAGACTGGAGGACAGATAAATTTTTAAGGAGACTGGAAGCTGTTTTACTTGCTGCAGATAAAAATAATATGTTTTTGATTTCCGGTAATGGAGATGTTATTGAACCTGATGAGCCTGTCCTTGCTACAGGTTCAGGTGGAGATTTTGCAAGGTCTGCAGCAGTTGCCCTTTATAGAAACACAGATATGTCTGCCAGAGAGATTGTTGAACAGGCAATGAAAATTGCCTCAGAAATATGTATTTATACCAATGATAACTTTACAATTGAAGAATTATAGTGAAAGCCGATGACAAAGGATATATTTACGTAGATGTTGCCCTTCCTGTAGCCCTTTTTATGACATTTACATACAAAATTCCTGTTTCCTATATAAACCAGCTTGAAAACAAAGAGTTAATAGGCAGAAGGGTTCTTGTTCCTTTTAGGAACTTAGGGCTGACAGGAATTATAACAGGCTTTGCGCAAAACAAAGACCTTAAATCAATCAGAGAGATATATCAAATACCCGACAAAAAACCTGTATGGTCTGAGGATTACATTCAAATCCTGAAAAATATCTCAGAGTATTATGTATCTCCCATTGGAATAACAACCTATTATGCAATGCCTGAAGGGTTGAGATGGAAACTAAACAGAAAAACAGGGAACTGGCTTAAAGGAGTTTCCGAAGAGAAAATATACCGTCCAGCAGTTGTAACCCTTTCAGATATCCCCCGTTTATCAGAAAAAGCCAGAAAACTCCTTGAATTTATACTGGAAAAAGGGGAAGTAGATAAAAATCAAATTAAAGAAGCAGGATTTTCACTGAATATCCTTAAAACATTAATCAAAAAAGGACTTGTTCAGGAAGAAAGATTTATATTCAGAGAAGAAAAATCTGTTAAACAACCGGAAATAAAATATCAGTCCATTAATCTGAAATCCGGAATATATCTTTATAAAAACCAGACAGCACAAAACAGACTGAAACAATATATAAAACTGGGATTATCAGCTATAAAAAATGGGGAAAGCCTGCTTATTATTCTTCCTAACATTGCCACGATACAGAAAATTTACCCAGAGTTTAAAAAAATATTCGGTGAAAGGGTTTTTATTTACCACGATGCAATTACAGAGAAAGAAAAGATTAAAATCTGGTTTAGCTTGAAAGAAACGTCTAAAAAAATAGTCTTAGGCACTTATAGTGCTTTATTTATACCCATAAAAAATCTAAAAGCAATCATAATTGAAGAAGAATACTCACAGGCATATAAGGCAGACAGAACCCCCAGATTTGATGCAAGGAGAGTGGCATTTGAGATATTCAGGGTAAAAAAAGATATTTTTTTGATTTATGCCTCTACAGTTCCGTCGGTAGAAAGCATATATATGCTTTACACAAAAAAAGCAAAATCCCTATCCAGAAAGGATATATTCAAGGATTTTAATAAAAAGCCGGAAATTACGCTTAAGGGTTTTTCATATAAAGAGCTGAAAAAAGAGCTGACAAAAGTTATTAAACCTGAAGAAAAAAACCTGATAATAGTTAACAGAAAAGGGTATGCCTCATTTTTATACTGTCCTGTATGTGAGGAAGAAATTAAATGTGAAAGATGTGATATTCCTTTAAAAATTCATTCAACAGCAGAGCATAAATATCTCCAGTGTGAGATATGCGAAAAAAAATATCCTTACATAAAAGCCTGTCCTGAATGTGAGCATAAGCTGGAAGAGATTGGATTTGGGATAGAAAAGGTTGAGAAGATACTAAAAGAAAAGTTTGGAGACAATGTTTCTATAGACCCTGAAAAAAATGCCAGTATAACCATTACAACATCGGTAACCTCAAGAGATTTTATTTTTGGAATTTATGATAGGGTAATCAATATTTATCCTGATTTTTTCCTGAATATTCCAGATTTCAGAGGGGAAGAGAGTTTTTTCAGGAGTATAGCTCTACCTTATTTTAAGGCATCCTCTAAATATATTATTTTCACAAATCATCCTGAGCATATAGCTTTCCAGTCTCTTGATAAAAGAGACTTTTCTATTTTTTACAGATACGAACTGGAAAATAGAAAAATAACTGGTATGCCACCCTATAGCAAATTAATACTGCTTACGTTTGAAAAAAAAGGTCTGGAAATGGATAAGGTAAAACAGATTTTTCAGGAATGGATTAAAAAAGAAAAAATAAGCTCAATTGAGTATGAAGGACCTTTTTTTGCTATTTTTTCAAAAGTCAGAGAAAAAAACAGATTTCAAATCTTGATAAGGAATTTTAAAGAAAAGGAAAAATTAAAAGAGCTATATAATCTGTGCAGTAAAAAAAGCATAAAACTGATTATTGATGTTGACCCAAGACAGACATACTAAAATTCGTTTTTAAATTATTATAATCCAAAAACGAAAAAAGTAAATTCTTGGAGATAAAAGTTTGATATCAAGCCGATATTCCAAATAAATCAGGAGCTTTTAGACTTTTAAATTTCAAAAGTTTTTATTGATTTATAATAAATAAAAAGTGGTTTTTAGGAGGAAATATGGAAAAGCTTTATTCTCCGTGGAGAAGTCAATATATAGAAACCTACGATAAAATGGAGGAATGTTTTTTATGTGCCGCTGCAAAAAATCCAGAAGAAGATGAAAAAAGACTGGTTTTATATAGAGGGGAAAAAGCATTTATCATAATGAACCTTTATCCGTATAACGCTGGTCATCTAATGGTTGCTCCTTATGAACATATAGGGGATTACACAGCCCTTGACAAAGAAACCCTTTGTGAGATATCACAGCTTACTCAACTTGGCATAAAAGCTTTACAAAAAGCCTTAAATCCCCATGGATTTAATCTGGGATATAATCTTGGTAGAGTTGCCGGTGCTGGATTGGAAGACCATTTGCATAATCATATAGTTCCAAGATGGAATGGGGATACAAACTTTATGCCTGTTATTGGAGAAGTTAAAGTTATTTCACAGGATTTAAGAGATATTTATAACAAATTAAAAAATGCTATTGAGCAGTTAAAAGGAGAATAAACAATGTGGAACAAGATTAAATTAATACTATGGCTTATCATTCTATTGGCAGTAGCCTATTTCGTCTCTATGAACACATCCCCAAATGTGTCTGTTAAGATACTTCCGACCCTTCAGACACCTGAAATACCTCTGGCTCTTATAATAATTGCCAGTATTATAATTGGAGCAGCATTAATTATCATTTTTGCCATTACAGACTGGATAGCTTACAAGATAGACAAAATGAAGTTAAGCAGAAATCTAAAAAGTGCAGAAAAGGAACTGGCAAAATGCAAACAACAGCTTGAAGAAAAAGATAAAAAGATAGAAGAACTTAAAATAGAACTTGAAGTAATGAAAAATAAAGAAAATATCACAGTTAAACAGGAAGGTGTTGAGTAATGGGACTGTATGACAGAGATTACATGAGAGAAAGAAAAACTGGTGGTTATTCAGGCCAGAAACCATCTGGAGATAACACAAAACTGATAATTGCCGTGATAATTGCTTTTATTTTAGGATTTATTTTAGGTAAAATTATATAAAAGTGTTTCAGGAGGGAAAAATTGGGTATCGGTAAAAGAGTCAGACTGGAAAGAATAATGAACAGGGACACAGGGAAAACTGTTATTGTTCCTATGGACCATGGAGTTAGTTCAGGACCAATGAAAGGATTAATAAATATAAAAGAAACTGTTGAAAAAATAGCAGAAGGCGGAGCAAACGCGATAATTTTACATAAAGGTATTGTTGAACAGGGACACAGAGGAAAAGGAAAAGATGTTGGACTTATAATCCATATGTCAGCATCAACAGACCTTTCCCTCCGTAAAAATGATAAAGTCCTTGTCTGCACAGTGGAAGAGGCTATAAAATTAGGTGCAGACGGGGTTTCTATACATGTGAATATCGGTGCAGAAGATGAAAAACAGATGTTAAAAGATTTTGGAGCTGTTTCTAAAGCCTGCCTTGAATGGCAGATGCCTCTGGTTGCAATGCTTTATTACAGGGGACCAGAGGTTAAAAATCCATTTGACCCAGATGCAATAGCACATATAGCAAGACTTGGAGCAGAGCTGGGAGCAGATATCGTAAAAGTTCCATATACCGGAGACCCAGAAAGCTTCAGAAAAGTTGTTGAGGGATGTCCTGTCCCTGTTGTTATTGCAGGGGGTCCAAAAGTAAACTCAGACAGGGAACTTCTCCAGATGATTTATGATGCCGTTGTTGTTGCAGGATGTGCAGGATTATCTGTGGGAAGAAATGTATTCCAGCATGATGATGTAGCGAAAATCACAAAAGCACTTTCCAAAATAGTTCATGAAAATGCAACTGTTGATGAAGCATTAAAGATATTGGAAAGTTAAACTTGACTGATATGCAAAAAATAATATAGAGTAAATAACTAACTCGGGCATATAAGATATAAAATCATATCTGGAGGAGCTAAAATGGAAACATGGTTGGCTTTTATTATCATGACAGCTTTTGCAATTTTAACTGCAATTCTTGCTTTCGTTGCTGGTGCACTTAAGAAAGGAGAAGAATAATTAAGGATAGTTGAACTCGTATGAGCAGATAGGAAACTTTTTCTTTTTTGGTTTCCTATCTTTTTTACTTTTTTTAGGATATCTTCTTTTTGAACCTTTTTTAAAAGTTATCATTCTGTCTATTCTTATCACTATTATCTTTTATAACCCATACATAAAACTGAAAAATAAGTTAAAAAGTGAAACTGTTGCATCCCTTTTAATGACAATTATAATCCTAATTTTTATTATTATTCCATCAATTGTTCTGATAGCCTTTTTTGTTGACCAGATTATTACTATTTATCCTAAAGCTATAGAGTTTATATCAAAATATAAAAATATTGATGAGATAGTAAAAGAAATTCCCATAATTTCCCATGCCTACCGTATAGTAATGGATGCTCTTAAATCGCTTAACATTAATGTTGATTTTAGCGATGCATTAAGAAATATTATCAACCAGTTTGTTTCCTTTATTATTGAGCAGGGAAAAGGATTGTTTCTGAACGTAACTCTCCTGATTATAGGTATTGTTATGATGATTATTTCTATATTCTTTTTGTTTAAAGATGGAGATGCCCTTTATAATCGTATATACAACATAATTCCTCTACCTGATAAGGATAAAAATTTTTTAATATCCAAAAGCTACAGGGCAATTCAGGGAGTTGTTTTAGGTTCTGTTTTAACTGCTATAGCTCAAGGGATTTTGTCCTTTATTGGATATTTTGCTCTTGGTCTGGAAATGAGTTATTTTTGGGCTTTTATCACTTTTCTGGCAGCATTTATTCCAATAGGTGGTGCTTCCCTGGTATGGGTGCCAGTGGCTATTTATACCCTCTTTTCAAAAGGATTTATAACAGCATTTTTATTCGCCCTATACGGAACATTTGTGATAAGCACCATAGATAATATAATCAAGCCTGTTGTTATCGGTGATAAAACAAACATTCATCCCATGATACTGGTTTTTGCTATACTGGGAGGCCTAAAACTATTTGGTTTTATTGGACTATTCCTTGCTCCTATTATCGTCGTGATGATAGATAATATGCTTCTTCTTTTTAAAGAGAAATACATAACCAATAATTAAAACCCAAAAGGTGTAGAAAATCCGCCGAAACCTTCCTGTTGCTGCTTTATAATGCCTTTTTGCTTGCCGTAAAACTCAATCTGCATTATATCCTGTTCAACTGGAATCTGTTTCGGGCAGGAGAATGTGCAGTATTTACAATGAACACAGCTTGTTATATGGTTCTGGTCTGCAATTACTATACGCTGGTCTTTTAAAGCATCATTCTTATCTTTCCAGAAACGGAAAATCTTAACAAAGTTTATTGGACCTCCAAAATCTTTATCCATCTCAAATGCTGGACAAATTGAATAACAAATACCACAAAGAATACAATCGGTTTCTTTATCAAATTTTTGTAAATCCTCTGGATATACAGGCTGGAATTCTTCTTGAGGTTCAAACCATGCTTTTGCATCCTTTAACTTGCCTAAAAACTCTTTATGGTCAACAACAAGGTCTTTTATAACAGGCATATTGGAAAGGGGCTGGATTAATAGTTCTCCATTTTGTAGATGTTCCTTAATTTTTGTTTTGCAGGCGAGAACATGCTTTTCATTATTTATTTTTACTCCGCAGGTTCCGCATATTGCAGCCCTGCACTGAACCCTGAAAGAGAGTGATGGATCCTGTGTATCATGTATTTTCATTAAGGCTTCTATAATTGTGGTTCTGTCATCTATCTCAATCTGGTATTCATCCATCCATCGTTTATTACCATCAAATCTTTGAACTTTTAGCGTTATTCTTTCCATTTTCTAACCCCTTATGATTGAAAACATAATCAGGTTTTTGTTACAAAAGTATTTTAAATAAATAAGTATAGTTATGATATGGGTTTAATCATGTATAAAAGACTTATTTGGGGATTGTTCTTAACGGTTTTTATAACAGGTATTTCATTCTCAAAAGGAGTAAAACCCTATAATTTTTCCTTAAAAGATGAAAATGGTAAAGT
>JALWLQ010000116.1 GCA_027084095.1 Persephonella sp. | reverse complement strand
TCCTCTAAACTCATAAAGCAAAACTCCTTCTTTTCGCACAGTGTTTTTGATGCTTTCTGAAGCTTTATTTAGATAGATAAAATCTATTTTTCTAAGGGTTCGTAGATTTTCTAATTCTTCCTTTATTTTTCGTATTTCTTTTTTAGTTAGTTCTTTTTTCTGTTTCAAGTGCTATATCCAAATCTGAGAAATATGAGGCTCTTCTGGTGGCAAAAGAACCAAAAAGATAAAGCCTGAATGGAATTTTAATATCTTTTCTGAAAATGTTCACAATCTCTTCTAAAAGTCTGGAAATTTTTTCATCTTTGTAAGACAAATTTCTTATCTTTTCCATACTATAAAGTCTAATTGCCTTTGAGTTTGTTGTAAACTAATTAAAAAACAACAGGAGGCAGGAATGGTAAAAGCTATTTTGATAGATATAGAAGGGACGGTTTCTCCTATCAGCTTTGTTAAAGATGTTTTATTTCCATATTCAGAAGAAAAAATGGAAAAGTTTATAAAAGAAAACAAAGACAAACATGAAATTAAAAACATTCTTCAGCAGGTTCAGGAGATAGAAGGAAAGGAGATGGATATAGATGAAATAATCCAAACATTAAAAAGGTGGATAAAAGAGGACAGAAAAATAGCACCTTTGAAAGATATACAGGGATTTATATGGAAAGAAGGATTTGAGAGCGGTCAGATAAAGGCTCCCCTCTATGAAGATGCATACCTCAAAATGAAAGAATGGAAAGAAAAAGTATATAAGCTTTATATCTATTCTTCCGGTTCAGTTCAGGCTCAAAAACTGTTTTTTTCCCATACAGACAAAGGAAATATATTAAACTGGTTTTCAGGACATTTTGATACAAAAATAGGAAATAAAAAAGAAACCCAATCTTACCGTAAAATTGCGCAGGAGATAGGACTGAAACCTGAAGAAATACTGTTTTTATCAGATAATCCTGATGAGATAAAAGCTGCTGCACAGGCAGGAATGAAAGTTTACAGACTGGTAAGGCCGCAGGATACGGAATATATTGAAAATTTTGAATACCCTCAAATAAAAAGTTTTGACGAGGTTCAGCTGTGAAAAAAGGACTTGTTATAGATAGAGAAGCGCAGATGATAGGGGTTTATACCCTTGATGATAAAAAGACATACAGAGGAATACCCAGAAAAAAGGTATTAAAAAAGACAAAGATATACGCAGGGGATTATGTATATGGTCAGGCTGTTGATGAAAACACATTTGCCATAGAGCAAGTGGAAGAAAGAAAAAATTTCCTTGTCAGGCCACCTGTTGCCAATGTTGATAAAGTGCTGATTGTTTCTACAATTAAAATGCCTGAATTTGACAATTTTCTGATGGACAATCTACTTGTTGTTTATGAACATTTTCAGACAGACCCAGTAATTATTTTCAATAAGATTGACCTTCTTAATGAAGAAGAAAAAGCAGAATTGGAAAAATGGACACAGATTTACAGAGATGCAGGTTATGATGTGCTCTGGGTCAGTGCAGCAAGAAATGAGGGAATTCAGAAATTAACAGATTATCTGGAAGGAATGATATGCGTTCTTGCAGGACCTTCAGGAGTTGGTAAGTCTTCAATCCTATCCAGACTTGTTGGTGTTCAGCTGGAAGTAAGGGAAGTTAGCGAAAAAACAGAAAGGGGAAGGCATACAACAACAGGTGTAAGGCTGTTTCCATTTGGGGAAAACTCGTTTATAGGTGATACACCTGGATTTTCCAGTGTTGATGCGTTGTTTTTCCTTAAACCAAATGAAGTGAGGCTTTATTTCAGAGAATTCCTGAGATACGACTGTAAGTTCCCTGATTGCACACATACCAGAGAGCCGGGATGTCAGGTAAGGGAAGCTGTTAAAAATGGTGAAATATCCTGTGAAAGATACAAAAACTACATAAAAATAATAAAAGAAAACCCTGCCTTATGGCAGGAGTTATGTCAGTAAACGGAGCTTATAGACTGCTCCTCTTCTTCCTTTTTATTTTCAGGTTTTTGTATGTTTTCCCCTTCAATTAATCTCTCTGCCAGATAATCTGCAAGGTGGACAACTTTTATGTTTTTGTAATCTCCATGTTTATACATTCCATCAGCTATGTTAAATACACAACCAGGGCAATCACTTAGGACATACTGAGCTTGAGTTTTTTCTATGTCTTTTACTTTTCTTTTCTGTATCTCTGTAGCAACTTCATAGTTTGATACTGAGAAATATCCTGCAAAACCACAGCACATCATTGCATCTTCACCTTCTACATACTCAGCATCTATAACACCTTTCAGCAAGTCTCTGTAAACGTTTGGGTCTGTTGACATGGCTGTGTATGAGTGGCAGGGAAAGTGAAATGTCACCTTTTCCCCTTCTCCTTTGAATACCAGATATCCTTCTTCTCTAAGTATCTCTGCAAAATCCTTTACAGGATAGCCGTATTCCTCTTCAAGTGCTCCACCACAGGTTGGGCATGCAACAACGATATAATCAAATTCATACTTATCTATCTCTTCTTTATTGTGCTTGTAAAGTTTTTCAAATAAATCAACATAACCGCTGTATAACTGGGGTGCACCGCAACATCTTATATTCTCAGGGACAACAACCTCGTATCCTGCCTTTTCCATTAGCTTTATAACACTTTCACCTGTTTTGCCGTAAAAAGCATCTATCATACAACCTGTAAAGAATAATAATCTTCCTTTGGATTTTTCAGGTTTTACTTCCACTCCCCTAAGACCAAATGGTTTTGCTGTTGGTTTAGGAAGCAGCTTTGTAAACTTTGGAATTCCTGTATTAAGAAAAACTGCGTTATATTCAGGGACATCTTTTTTAAATAATTTTCCATAAGCATTCATCAAAGAAGGGGCAAATTTCATAGATACCTTTGTTACAAAATTACCTGTCATTGCAAGACCCTGATAAACTGCTGTTTTAACAGGGTCGAACTTGGATTTTTTCTTTTCCTCTGCCATAGCCCTTGCTCTGAACATAATATCCTTGTATTCAACTTCATTAGGGCATATCCATTCACATCTTCTACACATTGCACATTCATTCCACTGCTGAGCTATCTCTTCTGTCAGAGGCAGAACTCCATCCACAACAGCTTCAGCAAGGGCTAATCTACCTCTTGGAGATGACCTTTCCTGTTTCACAACAGAATAGGTTGGACATACAGAGCGGCAAGCAGAACATTTTACACACTGGTGAGCCAGATTTTCTGGCAGTGTAATATCTATATGATTACCCATTTTGTTCTCCTTTAACACCTAAAATTTTGTTGTAGCATTTATCTATCTCAATCAGACCGTTTATATGAAGCTCATTAACTATTTTTTGAATACTATTTCTATCCATACCTGTCAGTCTTTCCAGCTCACCTACCTTAAGAGGTTTACCTGCATCTTTGATAATCTGAAAAACCATTTTTTCCTTTTCCAAACTACCAACCTCTTTTTCAGATTATAAAATGAATATAAAAACATTAATACTTAAACACCATAACCCAAATCATAAAAGTTAGTAAAGGTTAACCTTCCTATGATTGACATTTAATATGTGACCCCCTAAATTATTAATAATACAAGACGATAATTAATAAGAAAATTGGTTAGGAGGGGAATATGGGATTTATAAAATTTAATGACCCCCCAGATAATAATATTCCCAAACAAAATAATATTTCTGCTCAATCTCAAACCCCACAATCAAAAAATATCTTCCCAATGGGAGATAACATGGATTTAAAACAGCTTGCCCAGAATTTATTAAGTAAAATTCAGGAGGGTATGGCTGCAATTGA
>JALWLQ010000115.1 GCA_027084095.1 Persephonella sp. | reverse complement strand
ACTATCTAAATCCCAATGTCGTCAAAGTAGTTATTGATAAAAAAGGATATGCCCTGTATTTTTCCCGCAGTCCTATTCCTTTTTATCGGGATATAGATTTTTCCCAGATGATTAAAAATTTTGAAACTCCTGTCTTGAAACATATCGGGGTTTACGGGTATAAAAAAGAAGCACTGATGGATTTTGCCTTTGCACTATCCCAGACGACCTATGAACAGATAGAAAAGTTAGAACAGCTAAGACTTCTTGAAAATGGTTATCGTATCAAGGTAATCAAAGCCTCAAAGGATACCCTGGGTATAGACACAAAGGAAGATTTTGAAAAATTCTGCCAGATAGTTAGCTAATTTTCTGCTTTTCTCATAAAGAAAATCTCACCAATACCACCAACAACCAGATATATCCAAACAATTGTGTCCATATAAAGCCTTTCTTGAAAAGTTAAGATAATTAAAACAATTAGTAATAAAAATGCGTAAATCAAAAACGGAACAGCCTCAGATGGTTTGTTAAATAATGTTTCATAGCTGTAATTACCATTTTTCATCTCTTTCAGGATAAATATAGTTGCACCAACACCAATACCCAGAGAAATTAGAAAAACATACTCATTTTGATACTCAGGATAAACACTCATAATAATGGCAATCCATAACGGTAAATCCTGAAGAAGTTCAGCTATAAATACTCTGTTACTCATTATTTTAACGGCTCTTTTGCAGTTTCTTTTAGTGTAATACCTGCCAGAAATGCGATTGTGGCAGCAAAAATCAGATAAAAGGCAGGGGAATTGATATTTCCAGTAACTTTTATAAGATATGTGGCAATTAAAGGTGCAGTCCCCCCAAATATTGCAAAAGGCAGATTGTATCCAATTGAATAACCGCTATTTCTAATCTGTGTAGGAAATATCTCAACAAGGGTTGTTGGGAGTATAGACATAAATCCTGCAACAACTATTGCAAATAAAATCTGACCTATTAAGGCATTTTCAACGCTACCTGAAGAAATAAACTTAAACAATGGATATGCCAGAATAATAGTCAAACCTGTGGAAGTTAGGATTATCGGCTTTCTACCAATTTTATCAGAAAGCCATCCGAAAAATGGAATTAAAACAGCAAGAATAATCATACTGATGGTATTTATTGTTAATGCCGTTGATTTGGGAAACTTAACAAACACAGCAAGATGGTTGGCTATATAAACAAATATTGTATAAAATCCTACTGCCTGAAATGTGCTTAAAGAAAATGTTTTTATAAACTCTTTATATGCCTTTTTGAATACATCCAGAACTGGATTTTTATCTATAAGTTCCTCATACTCAAGTTCCATAAATTTTGGGGTTTCATCTATATTTTTTCTAACATAGTATCCTACGAGCCCAAGCAAAATTCCTGTGAAAAATAAAACCCTCCAGCCCCATGTATAAAGGTCATCTTCAGGTAAAATCTTTGTAATTACTGCTCCTGAAGCTGAACCAAGAAGGATACCAACAACAGCCCCTAAAATCCCTACACTTCCAAACAGCCCTCTTTTATCCTGAGGTGCATGCTCAACAATAAAAGAAACAGATGTTGTATACTCACCGCCAACAGACAATCCTTGTAGTAGCTTAAGAATAACCAGAAGAGTAGGAGCAAGAATTCCTATCTGGGCATAAGTAGGAAGCAGCCCAATGGCTGTTGTGGATACAGCCATCATTATTATGGATATAGTTAAGGCCTTTTTTCTGCCGTATTTATCTCCAATATGCCCAAATAAAATTGCCCCTACAGGACGCATAACAAATCCAACGGCAAAAACACCAAAGGATTTAAGCAGAGAAACCATCGGGTCTGAAGATGGGAAAAATAACTCACCGATAATAACAGCCAGAAAACCATAAACAACAAAATCATACCACTCTAAAACATTACCTATCATTCCTGCAAATAGGGTTTTAGAGTGCTTTTTCATCTATGCGTCCACCCTGAAATCTTCTTCATCCAAAAGAAGATTTTCAAGAATAAGGTCAGGAACTAATTCATCATCCTCAAAATTTTCCAAAACTTCCAGATAAATCTCTGCAACCTGTTTGTTAGGATATTTTTCCTTTAAAAATTTTTTAAGCTGTTTTACTTTTACTGTTTTATTATTTTTTGCCAGGTCTGACATTATCCAATTTTTCCTTTAAGATTTTTAATCATTTTGTCTCCGGCTATTTTGTATCTGATATCCCTTTTAGCCAGCTTCTCCATTTCTGATTTTATATATTTTTCTGCTTCATCTGTTGCCATCTTGTATCCAAGAACATAAGCAGTAAGGGCAAGTATGGCAAATCCTGTAAATTCTACTATCTTTGACGCAATTTCATTTGGAATAAATAAACCACCTACAGCAAGTAAAATTCCTACAGCCAGGAAAATTTTCCAGTATTTCAGCAATACATTTGCAACCATTTTCTCTCCCTTGAAATAATTGGTATAGAAATATATATGATACCACTTATGGTATAAAATTTTAAAGATTAGGAAAGAGAGAAAGGTTAAAATATTAGTTTAGACTTTTGCAATTTTCCAAGTACACGGAGGTTGAGGAATGAAAAAGATTGTTAGTGGAATGAGACCTACAGGAAAACTCCATCTGGGGCATTATCTTGGTGTTATAAAAAACTGGCTAAAACTTCAGGATGAACATGACTGCTATTTTTTTGTTGCAGACTGGCATGCTTTAACCAATAAATACAAAAATACAGAGGATTTGAAAGAAAATATAAAACAGATGATTATAGACTGGCTTGCTTGCGGCATAGACCCTAAAAAAGCTACTTTGTTTATACAGTCCGGAGTAAAACAACACTCAGAACTTGCTCTACTATTTTCTATGATTACACCAAAAAGCTGGCTTGAGCTAAACCCTTCCTATAAAGACCTGAAATTTAACCTTTTTTACCAGTATCTAAAGGATTTTCTACTTGGAAAACAGGTAAAAATTAATCAGGCTCCGCCTCCTGAAAGCTTTGATGAAGCTTTGGAGAAAGCAACAGGAAAACAAAAAAACAAAATATTTGAGGAGTATCTGAGAGAGGCTTTTCACAGGGCTTTTTATAATCAGAAAGGTATTAATTTTGAGTATCTAAAAGAAGTGTTAATTAAGTTTGGAATAAATAAAAAAATTGTAGAAGAAGCTATTAACAATCTTGAAAAAGGAGATGTAGGCAAAGATATAGATACCCTTGGTTTTCTGGCTTATCCGGTTCTGCAGGCTGCTGATATTCTTATCTATAAGGCGGAAGGTGTGCCTGTAGGCGAAGACCAGCTACCACATATAGAGCTTACAAGGGAAATAGCAAGGAGATTTAATAATCTGTATGATGAAATATTCCCTGAACCTGAAGCCATACTTACAGAAGCAGCAAAACTACCAGGAATAGATGGCAGGAAGATGTCTAAATCCTATAACAACGCCATCTATCTTTCCGATAGCGAAGAAGAGGTAAACAAAAAAACAATGCAGATGAAAACAGACCCGCAAAGAATAAGGAGAACAGACCCGGGAAATCCAGAGGTTTGCATAGTCTATGACTACCATAAGATTTTTACTAAGGATGAAAATCTACTTAAGGATATAGACCAGAAATGCAGAGCAGCAGAAATCGGCTGCACAGATTGTAAAAAAATACTGGCAGAGAACCTTAACAGATTTTTAGAACCTATCAGAGAAAAAAGAAAAGAAATTGAAAAGGATTATGAAAAATATGAAAAATTCTTCATTGAAGGCACCTTAAGATGCAGAGAAATAGCAGAAAGCAATATGAAAGAAGTTAGAAA
>JALWLQ010000114.1 GCA_027084095.1 Persephonella sp. | reverse complement strand
AATAAAATGGAATGTGAAGCTATTCAGGGCGATAAACAACAAAAGAAGTAAGTTCTTAGATAAATTTTACAAATACTTTTTTAGACTTGGTAAAAGTTATACCCTCCCTGTTTTCCTGCCATTTTTTTATATATATGGCAGATGGGAAGCATTATTACACCTTACAGTATCCTTGCTTATAACCGGTATTCTGATGCCTGCTTTAAAATATACATTCCGTCATCAAAGACCTTCAAAGTTATTGGAAGATGTTTATCTGCTTGAACCTGTAGGCTTCAAAAGTTTTCCATCTGCAGATGCAGCTTATGCTTTTACCCTTCTGGGTGTTATTCTTTTTTACGGTAGCTGGTGGATTATACTGCTTTTCATAATTTATGCCTTACTGATAGCCTTTGGCCGTGTTTATATGGGAGCCCATTTCCCTGTAGATGTTCTGGTAGGTTCTATAATAGGCCTTTTGTCAGGTGTAGCAGGATATTATCTTAAAGGCATTCTTATCGCTAATATATCATTCTGAGTTTCTAACTTCCATAATAAGTTTTTTCATTTTCCTGACGGCTTCATCCAGACCCATAAATACAGAATTTGCAATTATTGAATGTCCTATATTAAGCTCCTCTATTTCCTCTATTGCAGCAACAGGTTGAACATTGGTATATGTTAATCCATGGCCGGCAAAAACCTTTAGACCTTTTTCTTTTGCATATCTTGCAGCCTTTTTGAGCCTCTCTAACTCCTTTTTCTGTTGATTTTCAGAAGTTGCATTGGCATACTCCCCTGTATGAAGTTCAATAGCATCTGCTCTTACTCTTACTGATGCGTCTATCTGGTCTTCCTCAGGGTCAATAAATAGGGCTACATCTATGCCATTATCTTTAAGCTCTTTTACAAAACTCTTTAGATATTCCTCCATACCTGAAACATCCAGACCACCTTCTGTGGTAATCTCCTCTCTTTTTTCAGGAACAAGGGTAACCCTTTCAGGTTTTATATCAATTGCAATATTTTTCATCTCCTCTGTAGGAGCCATTTCCATATTAAGAGGAATTCTTTTAATTGTGCATCTTAGTCTAATAACATCTTCATCCTGGATATGCCTTCTGTCTTCCCTCAGGTGAAATGTTATCTGGTCAGCCCCTGCATCCTGTGCAATAAGAGCTCCTTTAACAGGGTCAGGCTCATAAGTCTTTCTGGCTTCCCTGATTGTTGCAATATGGTCTATATTCACTCCCAGCTTCATATTATCTCCTTAAGCTACATATTTTTATTACCGATAAATAAAATTACCAGAAAAAATAAAAAGGTCAAAGATGTTAAAAAAGATATTTGTCATTTTCCTGCTGGCAATTAATGTTGCTTTTGCAATAACAATAAAACATGCTGACCATAAGGATTTTTATAGGGTTGTATTACAGACTGAGAAACCTGTTAAATTTAGTCTGGAACAATTTTCAAAGAATATAATTTCAGTCAAAATAAAAGAAAAAAGTAATAAGGTAAACAAAAGGATAATAAAGAATAGATATATAAAAAGTCTGGATGTTTTGTATTCAAGAAACTCCACAGAATTTATATTTGAAACAACCAGAAAAATAAAAGATTACAAAGTTCACACCCTAAAAAATCCATACAGGATAGTCATAGATTTTTATAAAAAAACCCTGAAACCTGTAAAAACATACTCATATAAAGATGACCCAATCTATCAAATAATAGTTCAATATGAAAAAAAACAAAAGACACACATCCCTTCCAGCAGAAAAAAAATTATCGTGATAGACCCTGGACATGGGGGGAGAGACCCGGGGGCAATGGCCAATGGCTTAATAGAAAAGCATGTTAATCTTAAAATAGCAAAAAGGCTTAAAAAAATACTTGAGCAAGACCCAAGATTTAAGGTTTATCTAACCAGATACACAGATAGATATGTTGGTCTATATGAAAGAACAGTAATAGCAGTTCGAAAAAAAGCAGACCTGTTTATCAGTATCCATTGCAACTCATCTCCTACACATTCAGAGTCCGGGACTTATGTTTATACTCTGAACCTTAGAGGTGCAAAATCTAAACTTGCCCGTCTGGTTGAGCAAAGGGAAAACAAAGCTGTTATAAGATACGTTAAAGTAAGTGCAAATCCTCTTGTAAACAGGATAGTAGCAGACCTTGCAATAAGCACAACTATGACGGAAGGAAGAAATTTTGCATATTATCTGAGAAAACATCTCAGAAAAGTTACTGTTTTTAGGGATATTGACAGCGCTAATTTTGCTGTTTTAAAAACCCCAGGAATTCCATCAGTTTTGATAGAAACTTTATATCTCACAGATAAACATGATGCACGGCTTTTAAAAGAGGAAAAATTTATAGACCAGTTTGCACACTCAGTTTATAATGCAATTGTTGACTACTTTTACAGGGAATAGTCTATGATAGTTGGGGTAGATATAGGAAACACAACAGTAGAAGTCGGTTTCATAACAGATATATCCAATATAAAAAGCTATAAACTAAAAACTGACCATCAAAAAACCACAGATGACTGGTATATTGATTTTTACCAGATTTTAAGTATAGAAAAATTTCCTGAAATAAAACATTTTGTTATATCTTCAGTTGTTCCTGTTGTTGAAAAGAGAATTGCCGCAGCCTTTGAAAAAACAAAATTAGCAGAAGTTTTATTTTTAGGGAAAGATATACAAATTCCCATACAAAATAACTACAAAAACCCTGAAGAAGTTGGAATTGATAGATTGGTAAATGCATGTGCTACTGTAAAGAAACACGGTTATCCAGCAATTGTGGTGGATTTTGGAACAGCTATTACATTTGACGTTGTTAACTATAAAGGTGAATATGACGGTGGAGCTATTTTCCCCGGCATAGATGCCAGCATTCAGGCTTTATTTTCTAAAACAGCCAAACTTCCATCGGTAAATATAGAAAATATTGAAAATGTTGTGGGAAAAACAACAGTAGAAAGTATCCAAGCAGGTATATATTTTGGATATTTATCACTTATTGAGGGAATGGTTGAAAAAATAAATAAAGAGTATGGATACCAGCATAAACTTATCATAACAGGTGGTAATGGAGAAATTATTTCCAGAGGGTTAAAAATAGAGCATATCTACGATAGATATCTTCCTATGGAAGGTATTTATATCATATACAACAGTTGCTTTTTATAAAAAATACATTTAGTATATTTAGTAATTCAAAGGAAAGGAGGTAAAGAGGTATGGAGGCAACATACGGAGGAATCCCACCAGCCGAAGTAATTTTATTTGTTCTCATGCTCACAATGCTGGTAGTTCTCTGGGGAACAATAATGTACAAAATGGGAACTAAGGAAAAATAATGTCTTTTGAAGAAAAAAGAGCATTTCCTTTTGCTTTTGTTGGCTTCTTCGTAACAGAAAAAGAGCCTATGGAAGTTCTCAAAGAGGATGTCACTCCAGAGCAGATTGAGGAAATCCAAAACCTGATAAAAAAATATTTATTTAAAGAGGGCGTTGACGTAGTTGTTGCGCCCTTTATTGTTCCACCAGACCAGGTTAATGATGCACTAAATCAATTAGCTGATGTAGTATTTAAACCAGACGAGGAGCAGGCCAACTAAGATGGTAAAAGTTATAATCTCTGGAATACTGGGCAGAATGGGGCAGAGGATTGCCCAACTTGCATTTGAGGACAAAAATCTTGAGATAGTAGGTGGGGTTGAAAGCCCGGATTGTGTTCACTCCCATGATAATGTAAGGGACATACTGGGAGAAAATATAGATGCTCCTATTGTATCTGACCTTGCAAAAATCATTGATAAAGGTGATGT
>JALWLQ010000113.1 GCA_027084095.1 Persephonella sp. | reverse complement strand
TTTTTGAATATTTAGAAAACCTTAGCAAAAAATTAGGGAAACCAAAATCTCAGATTATTAGAGAAGCTGTTATTGAGTATGGAGAAAAGATAAAAAGAGAAAAAATCCATCAAAAAATGGAAAAACTTGCAAGACAGCTAAGTAAAGATAAAAACTATCTAAAAGAAATCAAAGAATTTGAAGAGTTAAGCGGGAATCTTTGAGAAAATCTTTGAATATTCTCGCATTCTTCTAAAAATAGTGGAAAATAATATTTTCATTTATTTCATTATTTTTTCGGAAAGAATATCAAATCTTTCCTCCCTCATTGAAAAATAAAAACATATTGTATATATTTTATTACCATTTAATAAAATCAAACGATGTTTGATTTGAAGGAGGAGCAATGGCAGCAGCAGTGGAAAACAGACAGGAGCAATTAATAGAAAAGATAAACAGGCTCAGAAAAGAAAAAAATGCGATAATACTTGCCCATTACTATCAGAGAGGCGAAATACAGGATATAGCCGATATAGTCGGTGATTCTCTGGAACTGGCAAGAAGAGCACAGGAAACAGATGCAGATATTATAGTCTTTGCTGGTGTTAAATTTATGGCTGAAACTGCAAAAATCCTGAACCCAGAGAAAAAAGTCCTCCACCCTAACCCTGAAAGCGGCTGTCCGATGGCAGATATGGCAACTTATGAAGGTGTCAAAAAACTGAAAGAAGAGCATCCAGATGCTATGGTTGTTGCCTATGTAAACACAAACGCAGATGTTAAAACACTGGCAGATGTGATAGTTACCTCCAGAAATGCTGTCAAAGTAGTCAAAAAATTAGATACCAAAAAAATTATATTTGTTCCTGACCAGTTTTTAGGTTCTTTCATAGCCCAACAGGTTCCAGAAAAAGAATTTATCCTGTGGAAAGGTTTCTGTCCTCCACACTTTAACCTTACACCAGACCAGCTACTTGCCTTAAAAGAAAAATACCCAGATGCAAAAATAGCAGTCCACCCTGAATGTAATACTGAAACAGTAAAAATTGCTGATTTCGTAGGTAGCACATCCCAGATAATTGAATTTGCAACAACCTGCGATGCCCAGAATGTTATTATCGGAACAGAGGTAGGACTGAAACACTGGCTTGAAAAGGTAAATCCAAATAAAAACTATATATTCCCTGTTAATGCAGACTACTGTGGAACAGTCCACTGCTGTGATATGAAAAAAAATACACTGGATAAAATTGCTGATGTCTTAGAAAACGAAACTAATGAAATTGTCTTACCACCAGATATTATAGAAAAAGCCAGAAAACCACTTGAGCGAATGCTTTCAATAGTGTAAAAAAGCCTCCTTAAAGGAGGCTTTCCTTCTTAATATTTTCTAACTGTTGGGTCTATATAATCACTCCAGGCAAGAATTCCACCTTCAACGTTTTTTACATTATCAAATCCATGTTCCATAAGCCATAAAGTAGCCTGAAGGCTTCTATTACCACTTCTGCATAAAACATAAATAGGCTTGTCTTTAGGAAGCTGATTTATAACAGAAGGTAATTTCATTAAAGGAACAAGCATAGCTTCTTTTTCTTTAATTCTGGAAAAGTTATACTCCTGAGGTTCCCTCACATCAAGTAGAATAAAATCCTCTCCCTTATCAATTTTTTCTTTAAGCTCCTGCACTGAGATATGAATTTTTTGGTATGTGTCTCTGTCTAAAAACAACTTTTTTCCTCCTAAATGTTTTTACTTATTTAAATAATATAATATCAATATGTACAGATATTTTTATGACATAAATCTACCTGTGATGATTGTCATTTCCAGAAATAGCTTAAATTGATAATATTTATTAACAAATTTTTTAAACAGGAGTGAAAAATGTTTGAAGCAAAACAAAGGGAAGTAATAAAAGTTCCAGATAGAGTTAAAAAAGCGCTTAGAGAGATTTTAGGAGCTGAAAACTGTCTTGATGATGATATGGACAGACTGCTGTATTCTTATGATGCAACCAGAATAAAAATGCTTCCTGACCTTGTTGCAATTCCGGAAAATCAGGAACAGGTTCAGAAAATAGTCCAGATATGCTATGAGGAAGGTATTCCTGTTACTCCAAGGGGAGCCGGTTCAGGATATACAGGTGGAGCACTACCGGTGAAAGGTGGCGTTGTGGTTTCATTTGAAAAAATGGATAAAATTCTGGAAATAGATGAAGATAACGCTATAGCACGGGTTCAGCCCGGGGTTATAACATACAGGCTCCAGAAAGCTGTTGAAAAGGTCGGCTTATTCTATCCACCAGACCCTGCAAGTTACAAATACTGCACCCTCGGTGGAAATGTAGCTGAAAACGCAGGTGGTCCCAGATGTGTAAAATACGGAGTGACCAGAGAATATATAATGGAGCTTAATACTGTTATTCATACAGGAGAGATTATCCATACAGGCAGGCCAACACTCAAAGATGTTGCAGGATATGACATAACAAGACTTTTTATAGGTAGCGAAGGAACACTGGGATTATTTACAGAAATTACAGTTAAACTCATACCAAAACCACAGGCGGCAAAAACGGTGATGGCAATATTCTCAGATATAGCTGCTGTGGGAAAAACAGTAAAAGATATATTCAAAGCAGGAATACAGCCTTCTGCACTGGAATTTATGGATAAACTGGCAATAAATGCTGTTGAGGATTTTGGCCATTTTGGTCTCCCAAGGGATGCGGAAGTGCTGCTTCTGATTGAAGTTGATGGACATCCAAAAGCTATAGATGACCAGATTGTTGAGGTTGCAAGAATATGTGAGCAAAACGGAGCAAAAGTCCAGATTGCAAAAACAGCAAAAGAGGCAGAAAAACTCTGGGAAGCAAGGAGAGCACTATCCCCTGCAGTCTCAAAACTGGGAAGAGTTAAAATTAATGAAGATATAGTATTTCCAAGAAGCTATCTGCCGGAAGCCCTGCCAAGACTGAGGGAAATAGGTAAAAAATACAATCTAAAAATGGTTAATTTTGGACATATCGGAGATGGAAACGTCCATGCAAACTTTATGATAGATGGAAGAGATGAAGATGAGCTTAAAAGAACAGAAAAAGCAGTGGAAGAAGTTTTTGAACTGGCACTTTCCTATGGTGGTTCAATAACAGGAGAACACGGAGTAGGCATAACCAAAGCCCCATTCATGAAAAAGCAGTTTAGACCTCCAGAGCTTGAAATAATGAGAGGAATTAAAAAAGTATTTGACCCTAAAGATTTAATTAATCCAGGAAAAATGGATATAGATTAATAAATATGCTAAAATATCTTTTTCGTTAATTAACCTGTGGAGGAAGAAAATGGCAGTCTGTCAAATATGCGGAAAGAAAACTGCGCATGGAAACAGAGTTGCGCACTCTGCAACAAAATCTAAAAGAGTATGGAGACCTAATCTTCAAAGAGTTAGAGCTGTTATGCCAGATGGTTCTACAAAAAGAATATATGTATGTGCAAAATGCCTCAAAGCAGGCAAAGTTAAAAAAGCGGTCAGATAAGGTTTTCCTGTCTGACCTTTCTCCCCTTGCCTTTCTCCCCCTTTCCCTTCATATTTATCTTAAAAACCATTCAGGAATAATATGAAAATACTAAAAAAAGAAGAGATATATCCTGTTTTAAAGCAACTTTTTTCCTCAGCACAGAAGGAGGTAAAAATATCATCACCCTGGATTAAATCCGAAGTTCTAACAACACTTTTAGATGATAAAAATATAGATATTCAACTGATAATCCGAGGTTCTGAACTTGAGGATTTTGCGATAACAGATATAGATATCCTGAAAAAAATAAAATCTATCGGCGGTAGAGTTTATTTAAATCCAGACATACACTCAAAATTTGTAA
>JALWLQ010000112.1 GCA_027084095.1 Persephonella sp. | reverse complement strand
TAGATAATATCTTCAGATTTGTTCAGGCAGGTGCTGAAGTTTCAACACTTCTTGGAAGACTTCCATCTGCTGTTGGTTATCAGCCAACACTGGGAACAGACGTTGGTGAAGTTCAGGAAAGAATTGCATCAACAGTTAACGGTTCTATTACATCTATTCAGGCTGTTTATGTTCCAGCTGACGATATTACAGACCCAGCACCAGCATCTATCTTCGCACACCTTGACGCTACAATTGTTCTCCAAAGAAGACTTGCAGAGTTAGGTATTTATCCAGCTATTGACCCATTAGAGTCTACATCTAAGGCTCTTGCTCCTGAGTATGTTGGAGAAGAGCACTACTACGTTGCAAGAGAAGTTCAAAGAATTCTCCAGAGATACAAAGAACTTCAAGAGATTATTGCAATTCTCGGTATGGAAGAACTTTCTGAAGAAGACAAAGCACTTGTTGGTAGAGCAAGAAGACTTCAAAGATTTCTTGCTCAGAAATTCCACGTTGCAGAACAGTTCACAGGTCAGCCTGGTGATTACGTAAAAAGAGAAGACACAATCAGGTCTTTCAAAGAAGTTGTTGAAGGTAAATGGGACCATCTTCCAGAACAGGCATTCTATATGGTTGCTGACATAGAAGATGCAAAAAGAAAAGCAGAGGAAATTGCAGCTAAACAAGGTTAATTTTTAGAAGCGGACTTTTATGTCCGCTTTTTTGCTTAAACTTTTCATTTAAATCTCCGATAACAGAAATAAAGGTAAAAAAGAACCTCTTAATATCCTCAAAAAACCAAAAAATAATTTTTGAGGATATATATTTTAATTTATTATTAATAAAATTATAAGAATAATAATATATCATGGAGTAATAATTTAATGATAGATAAAACATTTAAAATTCTTGTTGCGGGGCACTTTGGGGCAGGAAAAACCACCTTTGTAAAAACCATCTCCCAAATAGAGACTGTTAACACAGAAAGAAAAACATCCCTAAAAGAAGAAAGAGAAAAAAAAGAAACCACCACTGTTGCAATGGATTTTGGCGAATATATAAATGAATATGGTTATAAATTAAGAATATTTGGTATTCCTGGACAGGAAAGATTTTCTTTTATGTGGCCGATACTGGCAAGAGATACAAAAGGTTTTGTCTTTTTAATAGATTCTACAGACACATCACGCTGGTTTGAGATACCTAAACAATTAAAAATTTTACTAAAAGTAAGCCCTTCTGCCCCTATACTTTTTGTAGCCAATAAAGTTGATTTACCTGGAGCTATGTCTGCAGAAGAGGTAAGAAAAAAATTAAAGATACCACCTCATATAAAAGTAGTTGAAGGAATTGCAACAGACAAAAAAATAGTTGAAAGAATACTTAATGAACTTACAGAGGAAATATTAAAAAAGAACCCTGAACTAAAAGAAATCTGAAACCTTTTTAATGGAGGTTTTAATATGAATGGAGGAAGTGCAATGCTTAAAGAAAAATTATCAGATTTAGAGCAGCGAAGGAAGACCAGAGAAATTGGAACTACAGAGTTCTATCATGGACTTCTGGGAATTGTAGCTTTAATGACCCAGGAATTGAAAAAGGAGGATATAGAAGAAAAAGAGATTAAAAAACAAATCCCTTTACTTCTTACATTTCTCAAATCCCAGATTAAAAACATGGAAGATAGAAATTTTTAGGGAGGTGGACAGATGCTTACACCAGAAAAGATAAACGAGAAAAGAGAATTATTTAAGGATATAGTTAGAACAAATAATCTTGACGGACTAATACTTGCAGATGTTGAAGGATTACCTATAGTTTCCTACCTACAGGAAGGAATGGATGAAGATACCCTTGCTTCAACAGGAGCAGCAATATTTACTGCAGGTTTAATGGCTATTAGCGACGTTAAAAAAAGAGGTTTAGAACAGGTGGTTCTTCACTCTCCAGATGGATATCTGATTTATACACAGATATCAGATGATTATATTCTTGGTTTAATTTCTCCACCAGATGCTAAACTTGGAATTTTAAAAATGATAATCAAAAAGGTAACAGAGATAGTTAACGCTTAATTATATACGGACTTTATTTTATAATTTTTAGTTAGCATAATACTATAAAAAGCAGGGTATCGTGAAAGGTTGTGATATATTAGAGCCTTATCTGGAAAATATTTTTCAGAAATTTTATAAGGAGGTATTATCTGACCAGTACCTGAAAACCCTTTTTAAATCTGAAGAACAGATTAACGAGCTTATTGAAAAACAAGTCAAGAACCTGAAAGAAACCTTTTATGAAACAGATGAAGAAATTAAAGTGAAGTATTATAATTTAGGTAATCTTCATTATGATTTAAAAATTCCCTTTGTAAATCTGTTATCAGGTGTAGATTTTATAAAAAATGAAATTTATAAAATTCTTGCAGAACAAGATGTTCTTGATTTATGCTTTTTCCAGATTAACACATTATTTGAAAAAATAAAAAACAATCTTGCAAAATCCTATTTAGACCGTGCCCTTGAAGAAATTTCAACAGGATTTAATCCTGAGTACCAGAAATTCAAGTTTTTCAACTATCATCTTCAATGGCTTGAAAGATTAAGGGATGTTGCAGCCTCTCTGGACAGAAGTAGAATTCCTGAGTTAGATAGTAGATACTGTAATTTAGGTAGGTGGTTTCAAACAAAGGAATTTGAGTTAGTATGTGGAGAAAAGAAAAGATGCTCCATAATCTTAGAGCTTCATGAACTTATTCACAACACAGGAAAAAGTCTTGTGTTTTATATATTCCATAGAAAGTTCGTTGAAGCTTATCTACTCTTTAAAACACTTAATGGTCTTTCTTTAAAAATTATGAATGAGCTATATGAAATATATCTTGATTATTTGAATAATAGAGAAGAAAGATTTCTATCCTTCCTGTCCAAAAAACTAAAAGAGATAGAAACTGGATACCTCTCAATTATAAATATCAGAAAATTAAGAGCAATAAATGAAATTTATGGTAAAACAACAGGGGATTATATACTGCATGTTATTGAAAAAGTCATAAAGAAAAAATTGATGAAAAACGAAGATTTGTTAATAAAAAGCATCTCAGGAGAGTTTCTTATTTTTACTGAAAAAAATGGAAATAATTTAATAAAAAGATTAAAAAATATAAAAAAACGTGTTGAAGAATATAAAGATTTCCCTGTTAATGTAAAAGTAAGCATTGGAATTTTGGAATTTCCAGAAAATCTAAATCTTTCTCCTGAAGATTTAATGAAAACAATAAGCATCCTAAAAGATAAATCAAAACAAGAAGAAAATTTTTATTTTGCAAATAAACAGGAAGTAAAAGAACAAATATTACCTCAAATTAAAAAACAATTTGAAGATTTTACCCTAATTACACGAGCTATTTCCACAGGAGAAGTGGAAGTATTTTTTCAAACTATCGTAGAATTAAAGAGTATGGATATATATGGGCTTGAAGCTCTGGTGCGAATTAAAAAGGGTAATGATTACATTCCTGCAGGAATGTTTATAGAAATGGCTCATAAGTTAGGCATTATAGTTGACCTTGATAAAGTAGTACTCAGGAAAATTTTAGAAATCTCAGATATTATTTCTCAAAAAACAGATGTGTTATTTATAAATGTCAGTTTAGAATCTTTAAAATCCGAAAGTTTTATAAAACTCCTAACAGAGAGTATAGAATTCCTAAAAACAAAAGGAATAAAGGTTATTCTTGAACTCACAGAGCAGTCTTTCCTAAAGAATATTGATGTTATAAGGTTCTTACATGAAGAATTTGGTATATCCTTCGCTGTAGATGACTTCGGAACGGGATATTCTTCTTTAAAAACAGTGATAGACCTTTCAGAGTCAAAACTAATTGAAATTCTAAAAATAGATGGCAGCTTAATCAAGGAAATAAATACTTCCTGGAGGAATAAGAAAATTGTAAGTTTGATAGTGGCTATGTCTAAAAATCTGGATATAAAAACAGTTGCCGAATATATAGAGAATGAGGAATTACTCAATACTATAAAAAACATGGGAATTGAGTATGGACAGGGATTTGGAATAGGAAAACCTAAACCTATCTATGAGATTGCCTGATATAATCCACAAATTTATCCAGCCGTAGCCTTGCTTTTCCTTCAAATGAAAAGTTTATAGTTTTTCCAGTTTCTACAAATCTTTTGTATCCTGTAAAGGCAACCATAGCAGCATTATCTGTGCATAAATAGAGAGGGGGAAAATAAACGTTCAGTTTTCTTTCATTTGCTTCCTGTAAAAATCTTTCTCTCAGCCTTGAGTTTGCAGATACACCACCGGCAACAACAATATTTTTAATATTAAATTCCTGGGAAGCATCTATTGTTTTTCCAACCAACACATCCACTACTGCCTCTTGAAATGAACGGGCAATATCCTCTTTCCTGTAAATACCTTTTTCAACCTCCCTTAAAACAGCACTTTTTAACCCTGAGAATGAAAAATTAAATCTATTTTTTCCCTTATCTGATAAAAGTGGTCTTGGAAACTTTATTACTTCCTGACCTTCTTTTGCCAGTTTGTCTATGATGGGACCCCCAGGATAGCCAAGACCGAGCATCCTTGCAACTTTGTCATAAGCCTCTCCAGCAGCATCATCAAGAGTTCCTCCTAAATAAACATAATCCTCAAATCCTCTAATTATATAAAGCTCAGTATGTCCTCCAGAAACAACAAGAGCTATAAATGGAAACTCTATCTCTTTTTCTATAAAGATTGCAAAGATATGTGCTTCTATATGGTGAACAGGGATAAGAGGTTTCTTATGAATCCAGCTTAAAGCTTTGGCTGCAGATATACCAATAACAAGGGAGACTATAAGACCTGGGGCTACGGTAACAGCTATACCATCTATTTCATCCATTGATACATTTGCATCTTTCAATGCTTTATCAAGGACAGGGATAATATTCTTTGTGTGCTCTCTGGCAGCAAGGTCAGGATATACTCCTCCCCATTCTGCATGAAGTTTTACCTGTGAGGATACGACGTTGGAAAGTAAACCTTTTTCTGAGTTATAAACAGAGACCCCTGTATCATCACAGGAGGTCTCTATCCCAAGTATTTTCATTTCTCAGCTTTTTTTGCAAAGTTTATTATCTTAATAGCATTGATTGCAGCATCCAATTGAGGGTCTTTTATCTTTACTTTTTTACCATGAATTTTTGCTTCTCTTTCAGCTTTCAGTCTTTCCATTTCTTCTTCCTCAGAAACATGAACTACAATATCTGGCGTAATCCCTTTATGCATTATCATCTTTCCACTTGGTGTGTAGTAATGAGCTGTTGTCAGCTTTATTCCTGACCCGTCAGGTAAAGGAATAAGCGTCTGAACAGATGCTTTTCCAAATGTTTTATCCCCTACCACAAGAGCTCTATTATTATCCTTTAAAGCACCTGTTAAAATTTCTGATGCACTTGCAGAACCTTTATTTACAATAATAACTATAGGCAACTCTGTTGGAATAACAGGATTATGCTCTGAATAGTATTTTTCATTAGTTCTCGGGTCTCTTCCTTTTGTATAAACAATAAGCTGACCTTTCTTTAGAAGCATATCTGCAATAGCTACAGCAGTTGATAACAATCCCCCTGGGTTATTTCTTAAATCTATAATAATCCCTTCTTTATTCTTAAATTTTTCAAGTGCTTTTCTAAAGTCCGCAGTGGAGTTTTCTTGAAACTGGGTCAGTCTTATATAACCTATTTTTCCTTTCTCAAGCTCTTTAGTTTTTACACTTCTTATTTTAATGATTGCTCTTGTTATGGTAACTTTAAATGGTTTCTCAACCCCTTTCCTCCATATAGTCAGCGTAACCTTTGTTCCTGGTTTTCCTCTCATTTTTTTAACAGCCTGTAATAAAGTCATCTTATCTGTAGGTTCTCCATCTATCTCTATAATTACGTCTCCAGGTTTAAGTCCTGCTCTCCATGCTGGTGTATCCTCAATTGGAGCAACGATTATAAGTTTATGGTTCTCCATAGTGATTTCTATTCCCAGTCCACCAAACTCTCCATGGGTTTCAGTAGTAAACTCTTTAAACTCATCAGGAGGAAAAAATGTTGAATAAGGGTCTAAAGCATTCATCATACCCCTTAATGAACCATAGATAAGTTTCTTTGAACTTACAGGTTCAACATAATGCTCCTTAACTATTTTGAAAACTTCCGTGTAAATACCAAGAAGTTTCAGGTCTTCTTTAAGTTTGTCTTGTTGTGAGGTTTTTGCTGCTATACCAAAACTTAAGCCTGCGACAAATATCAGTATTATTCCAGCTATAAGGGAAACTCTGCTTTTCATTCTCCTCTCCATAAACAAAATTTTTATCAAAATTATCTCATATTTTGCTTTTTCAAAAAAACATTGTTGTATAATCTATAAGGCAAAAATGAAAAAGTGGAGAAAAAATGGGCGTTTTACGTTTTCTTAATGCTGGAGAATCCCATGGACCTGCTTTAACAGCTATCATTGAAGGAATGCCTTCAAATCTTGAAATATCCCATGAATACATAAATAAAGAGCTTGCCAGAAGACAGCAGGGATACGGTCGCGGCGGCCGTATGAAAATAGAAAAGGATAAAGTAGAAATTCTTTCAGGGGTTAGATTTGGTAAAACCCTTGGCTCTCCTATCACATTAATGATTAGAAATAAAGACTGGGAGAACTGGACAGACATAATGGCTATAGAAGGAGAGCCTGTTGATAAACGTAAAATAACAAATCCCCGTCCCGGACATGCAGACCTGGTAGGTGGTATCAAATACGGTTTTGATGATTTAAGAAATGTTCTTGAAAGGGCAAGTGCAAGAGAAACAACAACAAGAGTAGCTGTTGGTGCTGTCTGTAAGAAGCTACTTGAGGATATTGGTATAAAAATAGGTAGCTATGTGGTAAGTATTGGGGAGCTTTCTGTAAAAGAATTGATACAAAATATTCCTCTTGAAGAAAGATTTAAATTTGCTGAGCAGTCAGTAGTTAGAACTCCAGTTCCTTCAGAAGATGAAAAATTCAAAAAACTGATTGATATGGCGAAAGAAGAAGGGGAAAGTTTAGGTGGTGTTTTTGAGGTTTTTGCTACAGGTGTTCCTGTAGGACTTGGCTCCCATGTCCAGTGGGATAGAAGACTGGATGGAAGAATAGCCCAGGCTTTTATGAGTATTCAGGCTATAAAGGGAGTTGAGATAGGTGAAGGCTTTGAACTGGCAAAGAAATTTGGCTCACAGGCACATGATGAGATATTCTGGGATAAAGAAAGAGGTTTTTACCACAAAACAAACTGGGCTGGTGGAATAGAAGGTGGTATATCCAATGGAGAGCCTATAATTGTAAGGGCTGCCATGAAACCAATCCCTACATTAATGAGGAAAAAATCCCTGCATTCTGTTGATATAAAAACTAAACAACCTTTTGATGCAGCAAAGGAACGTTCAGATGTTACAGCTGTTCCTGCAGCAGCAGTTGTTGGAGAAGCAATGCTTGCAATCGTTCTGGCACAGGCTGTTCTGGAAAAATTTGGGAATGATAACTGGATAGAAATAAAAAGAAGAATAAAAGAGTATATTAAATACACAAAGCAATTTTAGTTTACACCTACTAACAAATTTTGTTATAATATTCGGAGTTTGTAAAATCACATTATTATTATGGAGGCTGCATTGGAAGGGCTCTATACTCATCACATTATAATGGCTTTACTGGTGCTGGTAGTTGTACCTGTTATATTTATGGTATTTGCAAAAAAACCTTCTTTAATACCTACTCCAGTTCAAAATTTATTTGAGATTTATATTGAATTTGTTGATAATATGCTTAAAGAACAGATGGGAAAAGAAGGAAGAAAATTCTTTCCCCTGGTAGCTGGACTTGGGTTGTTCATTTTCTTTGGTAATCTTCTGGGAATGATACCAGGTCTTGAGTCTTATACTGCAAATATGAATACAACTCTTGGTCTGGCATTAATGGTATTCTTCCTATACAATTTTATTGGTTTTAAAAGACATGGCATCAAATATATAAAGCATTTTATGGGACCTATTCCTGTGGCTGCTCCAATATTTTTTATAATAGAGGTGATATCACATATAAGCAGACCTATCACCCTTGCACTTCGTCTTTTTGCAAATATGACCGGTGGAGAACTTATTACAGTAGTTATGATTTTACTTATTCCACTTCTTGTACCTTTACCTATAATGGTTGTTCACCTGATAGCAGTATTTTTACAAACTTATGTATTCATGATACTAACAACTGTTTATATTGCCGGAGCACTTGTTGAGGAAGCACATTAAGGAGAGATAAATGGAAATAAAAAAGATTGTAGCATGTGTAGACTTAACACCCACATCAATTAAAGGGCTTGAATGGGCTGTAGAACTTGCTAAAAAATTTAATGCAGAACTCGTTATATATCATGAACTTGAAGATGTCTACACTATGAAAAAAACCAGTGCTTCTTTTGGGCTTCCTGCCGCACCAGACCTGGAAGAAAAATCAGCTCAAAATGTAAAAGATAGACTTGAGCCGTTAGTTAAAGAAACAGGCGTTAATTACAAATTCTTGATAGAAGCAAAAGGAAAAACTATTGATAGATTACCGGTAGTAATTGATGAGGAAAAGCCAGAACTAACGGTAATTCCTGTTGATTACGAAAGGGATATTCCAAAAATAAATTCGCAAGTACTTGTAATAAAATAAAAAATTACATAAGGAGGTTTTTACAGTAATGAAGAAATACTCAACAGCACTCTTAATGCTCTTTATGGTTGCAGGTGCACTGACTGCTGCTTTTGCAGGAGAAGGTTCTGATGCACTGGCAAAAGCAGTATTCTACGGTGGTGTGGCTATCGGTGCTGGCGTAGCTATCGGTGCTGCAGCAGGTGGTGGTGCAGCTGGTCTTGGTAATGCAGTAAGAGGTGTTCTTGAAGGAATGGCAAGAAACCCAAATATGGGTGGTAAGCTCTTAACAACAATGTTTATCGGTATGGCTCTTATTGAAACATTCGTTCTTTACGGACTGCTTATTGCAATTATCTTCATATTTACAGGAATATTTGACGCTAAGTTTTTAGGACACTAACAAATTTTAAATAAAGAAGTTGATTTTTTAAGAGCGTGCATATATTTATGTGCGCTCTTTTATTTTTTGTAAGGAGGTAAAAGATGTCAGGAAAAATACAGAATAGAATTTCAAATAAGAAAAGAAAAAGAACTTCTGGATTTTTAGCAAGGAAAAGAACAAAGTCTGGGAGAAAAATATTAGCCAGAAGAAGGGCTAAAGGAAGAAAAAGACTGGCTGCTTAATGATAGAAACTCTAAAGGGTTCAGAAATTAAACTTGTTCTGAAACACGGCCAGTCTTTCAAAACCCCTCATTTAATCGTTATTTATCGGAGAAACAATCTGGGATTTCCCAGATTTGCTTTTATTATCTCACGAAGATTTTCCAAAAAAGCTGTGGTTCGCAATAGAGTAAAAAGAATTATAAAAGAGGCAATAAGACTGAGTAATGAACTTTTAGAAAATTTAAGCTATGATATTGTTTTAATTCCTAAGAAGGACATTTACACAAAAAAAATGACAGATATACTTCAAGACATTCAGGAAATTAAGAGAGTTTTGGAAAACAATGTTTAAAAAATTTGTTATAAAATTTTTAAAGGGGTATCAAAAGTTTATTTCCCCAATTTATCCGCCTTCCTGTAGGTATTATCCTACATGTTCCCAGTATAGTATTGAAGCAGTTGAAAAGTATGGTGTTGCAAAGGGACTTTTGAAAGCTATCTGGCGTATACTTAGATGTAATCCTTTTTCTAAAGGTGGAATAGACAAACCATAAAGAGAGGTTGTAAATGGATAACAATCAACAGGATATGCAAAAAAGAGTATTTATATTCTTCGCTATAGTAGCTGTATTGATGATAGCTTACTCTATTTTTGCATCATTTTTCATGTCAGATAATAAGAAACAACAGACACAGCAGGTTACCCAAAAATCAGAAGTTGTTCAAAAAACTGAAACAACTAATAATCAGCAAACATCCCAGCCTCAGCAGAACAACCAGACAGCAGCAGTTATATACTCCACAGGGGGAACATTCAATCTTCTACTGGACAGCCGAAGGTTTAAAGCAGACGATTTAAAAAATTTAATTACTCTAACAACTGAATTTGGAACAGTTAAGTTTTCAAAAGTAGGTGGAAGAGTTGTATCTATTTATATAGATAAATATAAAACAGATGTTATAGGTAATTTTTCAAAACAGAATAAAATCTTTCCTACAGAAATAATAACTACAGACCCACAGATAACAGCTTTGATTAACTTTTCTGAATATCAATTTTCCCAAGAAGGAAACAGACTGATATTTACACTTGAAAAAAATGGAATAAAGGTAGTCAAAGAGTTTGTTCTTGAGAAAGCAGTATTCAGAGTAAATATAAAAACATACGGACTTGATAAGTACGGCCTGGCCGTTATAAATGGAATTTCTATGGATGATACAGGTTCATATGGACATTCAGGGGCTATAGTAAAAACAGATAAAGAGCTTCTCAAGTTTGATGAAGATATAGAAAAAGAGCAAATCATAAGAGGAAAAATCCTCTGGGCTGGAGAAGAAAATAAATACTTTATTCAGATGATAGCTAACAAAGACGGATTTTCTACAGTCCATATTATTCCTGTATCCAAAGACAAAACAGTTGTCCTGTCAGAAATAAATAACAGCGTTGATGGATTTTTCCTTGGAGGTCCAAAACTTTATTCACTTTTAACCGAGCTCACAGAAAAATATCAAAAGGAATGGGGCGTTAATTTAGCCTTAGAAGAAACAGTTGATTTTGGAATATTTGGTATTTTAGGAAAGCCTTTATTTATAGTGCTTCACTTCTTCTACAGTTTTACACACAACTGGGGTGTTGCCATTATTCTGCTTACAATTCTAATAAGAATTATCTTCTTCCCGCTGAACCATAAGAGTTTAAAAGCAATGAAAAAGATGTCTGACCTTGCCCCTGAGATTAAAAAACTACAGCAGAAATACAAGGATGACCCTCAGAAACTTCAGCAAGAGATGATGAAACTGTATGCAGAGCATGGGGCAAATCCAATGTCTGGATGTTTGCCTATACTGGTTCAGATACCTGTATTTATAGCCCTTTATAATGTATTAATGGTTACAGTAGAGCTTAAAAACGCTCCATTTATCCTGTGGATTACAGACCTGTCTTCAAAAGACCCGTATTACATACTCCCAATTTTAATGGGTCTTTCTATGGTTGCCCAGCAGTGGATAACTCCTTCCTCAGATAAAAATCAGAGAATGATTATGTATATAATGGCTATTGTATTTACATTTATGTTTATGAATTTCCCATCAGGACTTGTTTTATACTGGCTTACGAATAATATATTAGGATTGCTACAAAGTTACATAATCAACAGAAAATTAGGAAAGCCTGACAAAAAACCAGCAAAATAATGTATGAAAAAGATACCATTGTAGCCAATGCAACACCGCTTGTCCCTTCTGCAGTTGGAATAATCAGGATAAGCGGCGAAAAAGCTTTTGATATAGGGAAAAAACTTTTTCCTTTAAAAAAAGAACCACAGGAAAGAAAAGTCTATTTCGGGAATATAGTTGATAGAAAGGGAAATGTAATAGATGAAGGACTTATTGTGTTTTTCAAAGCCCCAAGAAGTTTTACAGGTGAAGATGTAGTAGAAATATATCCCCATGGTAGTGTTCCGGTAATTAGAAAAATAATATCTGAAGCCATAGCCCTTGGTGCCAGAATGGCACAGCCTGGAGAGTTTACAAAAAGGGCATTTTTCAATGGAAAAATTGATTTAACACAGGCTGAAGCAATCGCTGACCTGATTGAAGCAAAAACAGAAAAAGCATCACAGGCAGCTGTTAATCTTCTTGAAGGTAAGCTATCAAAACAGGTTAAACAGCTGAGAAACTCTCTACTGGAGATAGTTTCTTTAATTGAAGCTGAACTTAATTTCCCTGAGGATGTAGAAGAAATTGATTTTGATATGGTTAAGCAGACATTGAAAAATGTTATATCCCAGATAGAAAAATTAATGGCCACCTACAAAAAAGGCGAGCTTATAAGAGAAGGTATAAAACTGGCAATAGTTGGAAGACCTAATGTTGGAAAATCATCACTTTTTAATGCACTGGTAGGATATGAAAGGGCAATTGTCTCAGAGTATCAGGGAACAACAAGGGATTTTATTGAAGAAAGCTTTTCTATTCAGGGTATTCCTGTAAAACTTCTTGATACTGCAGGTATCAGAGAAACTCAGGACAAAATAGAAAAAATAGGTATAGAAAAAGCCCTTGAAAAAATTCAGGAAGCAGATATAGTTTTATTTGTATTTGACGCTTCTGAAGGCATAACTGAAGAAGACCTTAAGATTTACCAGCTTGTAAAAGACAAAAATCCTATAATAGTTGGTAATAAATCAGATTTAATACTTGATAAAAGTTCACAAAAGTATTATTTTAAGGATATAATCTTTGTAAGCAGTAAAACTCAGGAAAATCTAAATAAATTAGAGGAAAAAATCTTACAAACACTTAATTTAATTGAAGACAGCGATACAGATATTTATATTAATCTGAGACATTATGAAGCACTCAAAAAAGCAAAACAAATTCTCCAAGAGGTTCTAAATAATATTGAAAATTACAGAGACCATAAAGAAATTCTTATGCTGGAACTTACAGAAGCAGAAAAATATCTTGAAGAAATAACAGGAGAAATAACCACAGAAGATGTTCTTGGAAACATTTTCAGTAAATTCTGTATAGGAAAATAAAGAAAACAAAAGGAGGTTTAGATATACCATGACAGCTCAAGCATTGTCAGTTGAAGAACTAAAGAAAATGACCCTGCAGGAACTTCAAAAACTTGGTAAAGAAGTAGGTCTTCAAAGAACAACAGGACTTAAAAAAGCTGAACTTATAGCAAGAATATTAGAAAAAAAAGCCCAGGAAGAAGGGCTTGATTTCATAAGAGGTGTTCTTGAAGTCTTACCTGAAGGGTACGGTTTTATAAGGTCAATTGAGAATAATTACGCCCCCCACTCTACAGACATATATGTATCTCCATCCCAGATTAAAAAATTCGGTCTCAGGACAGGAGATTATATTATTGGAATAGCAAGACAGCCAAAAGACAATGAAAAATACAGAGCCCTTATAAAAATAGAGGCTGTTAACACAATTGAGCCCGAACTGGCAAAGAAAAGACCAAGATTTGACAACCTTACACCATACCATCCAACAGAAAGATTTAATCTGGAGTATGACCCTTCAGACCTTTCCACAAGGGTGGTTAGCCTTATAACACCAATAGGTAAGGGACAAAGGGGTCTGATTGTTGCACCACCAAAAGCTGGTAAAACTGTCTTAATCCAGAGACTTGCAAAGGCTTTAATTAAAAACCACCCGGAAACACATCTGATTATTCTGCTTATAGATGAAAGACCAGAAGAAGTTACTGAGATGAGAAGGATTGTGGGAGAAGGTGCTGAAGTTGTAGCATCAACATTTGATGAACCACCTGAAAGACATATGCATGTTGCTGAGCTTATTGTAGAAAGGGCAAAAAGACTTGTTGAACTTGGACAGGATGTTGTTATACTGCTTGACTCAATGACAAGACTTGCAAGGGCTTCAAACGCTATTACACCACCTTCAGGAAGGGTATTGTCCGGTGGCCTTGAAGCTACAGCACTCCAAAGACCTAAAAAATTCTTTGGTGCAGCAAGGAATATAGAAGAAGGTGGAAGCTTGACTATACTGGCTACAGCTCTGGTAGAAACAGGCTCTAAAATGGATGATGTTATCTTTGAGGAATTCAAAGGAACAGGTAATATGGAACTGTATCTTGATAGAAGATTAATGGAAAGAAGGGTTTTCCCTGCCATAAATATTCCAAAATCTGGAACAAGAAAAGAAGAGCTTCTTCTGGAAGACTGGGAACTCCAGAGATTATGGATACTCAGGAAATTCCTGTCTACAATGGATGAAGTTGAGGCTATGGAATTCCTGCTCAGTAAACTATCCAAATTCAAGACAAATGAGGAATTCCTGAAATCTATGAATACTTGATAAAGCCATAAATAAAAGCTAAAATATTAGTTTGCCTGAATTTTTCACAGGAATATATTTTAAGCAAAGAAAGGAGGTATTAAATTGAAAAAAGATATTCATCCAGAGCTTAAATTGACACATTTTGTTTGTGGTTGTGGAAATGAGTTTGATTTGCTTTCCACAAAAGGTGGAACAGTTTATCTTGAAGTATGCAACCAGTGCCATCCATTTTATACTGGAAAACTAAAAATAAAACCTTTTTTCCTTGAGATAAAAGGAGCAGCAGCACAAGAAAGTAAGTAATGCTGAATAAACATATATTAGATAAACTTGAGAAGATAGAAGATAAACTCAAAAAATTAGAAGCGGAGCTTTCTAACCCTGAAGTATTAAAAGACCAGAAAAAGCTCCAGCAAGTAGCAAAAGAACACAAAGAAACAGAACACCTATACAAACTTTATAAAGAATACAAAAAAGTAGAGCAGGATATAAAAGAAGCAAAATCTTTACTTAACAGTTCAGATGAAGAAATGAGGGCTCTGGCAGAAGATGAACTCCAGAGCCTTCAAAAGAGAAAAGAGGAACTGGAAAAAGAAATCCAGCTGGAGCTTTTACCTAAAGACCCTAATGATGAAAAAAATGTTATTCTTGAGATAAGACAGGGTGCAGGTGGTGAAGAAGCAGCTCTATTTGCTGCTGAGCTTTTCAGAATGTATCAGAGATATGCAGAAAGAAACGGCTGGAAAGTAGAAGTTCTATCAATCCACCCAACAGACAGAGGTGGAATAAAAGAAGTAATAGCCCTTATAAAAGGAAAAGGTGCATACTCAAGACTGAAATATGAAAGTGGAGTTCATAGAGTTCAAAGGGTTCCTGAGACAGAAAGCTCAGGAAGGATACATACCTCAACTGTAACAGTAGCAGTGCTTCCTGAAGCTGAAGAGGTTGATATTGAAATAAAACCTGAAGAACTTAAAATAGAAACAATGAGGGCTTCTGGAGCAGGTGGACAGCACGTTAACACAACAGACTCAGCTGTTAGGATAACACACCTGCCAACAGGTATTGTTGTAAGCTGTCAGGATGAAAGGTCACAGCTCCAGAACAGAGCAAAAGCAATGCAAATTCTAAGAGCAAGGCTCAAAGACTATTATGACAGACTTGAAAG
>JALWLQ010000111.1 GCA_027084095.1 Persephonella sp. | reverse complement strand
AAAAAAGGTGGAGATATTGATATATACATAGAAACGCCAGAATACAAAAATATCCTTGATAAGAAGTTAGACTTTTTGGTGGAACTTGATAAAAAAATTGGTGAGCAAAAAATTGATTTAGTAATAAAGCTACTGAACAGTCAGGATTATATATCTCAAGAAGCAAAATCAACAGGAATTAGAATTTATTAAAATTCTTACTAATTTTAAAACTGTTCTGAAAGAGATTATAGACAACTAATTTTTTCATCATAGTATTATTTAAAAATCCTTTATAAAAGAGATAATATGAAAGAACATAAATTCCATACATTATCCATAGAAGAAACTTTTAAGCTTTTAAATAGTTCACCAAAAGGTTTAAACTCACAGGAGGCTGAAAAAAGATTAAAAAAATTCGGTCTAAATGAGTTAGAAGAGAAAAAAGAAAGTAAATTTTTAATTTTTATCAGACAGTTTAATAATCCTCTGGTTTATATACTTATTGCAGCTTCCATCATAACCTTTTTTATGGGAGATTACTTAGACACTGGAATAATAGCTGGAATTATCTTTATAAATGGTTTTTTAGGTTTTCTACAGGAACTAAAAGCCCAGGCTTCTTTGGAAGCCTTAAAAAAATTAACCCAGACAAAAACAACAGTCTTAAGAGATGGGAAAGAGATAGAAATTCCTGTATCTCAGGTAGTTCCCGGGGATATTGTTATCCTTGGAGAAGGGGATGTTGTTCCTGCTGATATAAGACTAATTGAGACAGCAGGTCTTCTTGTAGATGAGGCTATTTTGACAGGAGAGTCTATACCTGTTGAAAAAGATGCTTCTGTGGTTCTTCCAGAGGATACCCCTGTTTATAAAAGAGTAAATATCCTTTTCAAAGGAACGTTAATTGTTAGAGGAAAGGGAAAAGGAATAGTTTATGCAACAGGCAAGAACACAGAAATTGGAAAGATAGTAGAAAAAGTCAAAGAAAAATCCCCTGAAACACCATTGCAGAGGTCTCTAAAAACATTTTCTAAAAAATGGATATTTCTTTTGATAGGAGTTCTATCTGTAATATTTGTTATAGGGATTTTACAGGGAAGAGACTTTTATACACTGTTTTTACTTCTTGTTTCTGAACTGGTATCTTCTGTTCCTGAAGGATTACCTCTGGTTGTTACATTTATACTGGTAATAGGGGCATTAAGACTTGCAAAGAAAAAAACATTGGTAAAATATTTACCCTCTGTGGAAACCCTTGGAAGTGCCACATTTATAGTTTCTGATAAGACAGGGACAATCACCGAAGGAAAACTACAAGTAAAAGATTATTTTACTTTAGACAAAGAAAAACTGCTTCTTACAGCTGCATTATGTAATGATGCCTTTGATACAAAGGGAGACCCTCTGGAAGTTGCATTATTAAAGTGGCTGGAAAATCAAGGTTTTAACTGGAGAAAAGCAAGGGAAAAATATAAAAGAATTTGGGAACACCCCTTTGATACAAAACTAAGATTAATGGCTACTATAAATGAAATTGATGGTAAAAAGTTTTTATTTATAAAAGGGGCTTTTGAAAGTTTGATAAATTTTGCTATAAATGATGTTTCACAGCTTCAAAAAGTCCACGATGAAATGGCAGAAAACGGCCTTAGGGTTATAGCGGTAGGATATTCTGAAATAGATAAAATTCCAGATGATATAACAAAAATAAAAATAAAACTTATAGGACTGATTGGATTTTTAGACCCTCCAAAAGAAAATGTAAAGGAAGCTGTAAAAATTGCCAGAAAAGCCGGAATTAGAGTAATAATGGTAACAGGGGATAATATTAAAACAGCCACAGCCATTGCCAAGATGGTTGATATATATCAGAAAGGAGATTTCTCCCTTTTAGGAGAAGACCTGAAAAAGTATTCAGATAAGGAGCTTTATAATGTATTAAAAAGAACATCTGTTGTGGCAAGGGCAACCCCCGAAGACAAATACAGAATAGTAAAAGTTCTCCAGTCCAACAAAGAGATTGTAGCTGTTACAGGAGATGGTGTAAATGATGTCCCTGCCTTAAAAGTAGCAGACTTAGGAATTGCTATGGGGTCTGGCTCAGAAGCAGCAAAAGAAGTGGCAAAGATGATTATAACAGATAATAATCTCTCTGTTATTGTGGATGCTATTCGGTATGGAAGAAATATTGCTTTAAACCTACGAAAAACCATCTACTACCTAATGTCCTGCAGCTTAGGAGAAATTGGATTAATTAGCTCTGCATTTTTGCTGAACTTTCCACTTCCTTTACATCCTATACAGATTTTATGGATAAATGTTGTAACAGAAGGAGTTCAGGACAAAACCTTTGCTTTTAATAAAGAAGATAAAGACGTAATGAACGAAAAACCAAAGCCGCCAGAAAAAACATTTTTTGATAAAAAACAGATTTTAGACATTATTTTTGCAGGACTGCTGATGGCTATCCTTACCCTTTCTGTATTTCTTTACTTCCTGAATACAACACAGCTGCAGCATGCAATCGCCATGGCCTTTACATCTTTGATAGTTATTCAATGGTTTAATGGATTTCAATCAATAATTACCCAGCCTTTCTTTAAAAATATCTTTGTAAGTCTAACTGTTAACCCGTATATGTATGTAGGGGTTGGTATAGGCGTTGTTCTACAATTACTGGCAACATATATATTTCCTGACTGGCTACATACAGTTCCTTTAACCCTCTCAGACTGGATGGTTATATTAGGGGTTGCTTTAGCATTCTTTATAATTATTGAGATAAAAAAATGGACTGAATTTTTTATGAATAAAGGAAGTACTTAATGATTTACTGGATAGAGTTTCTGATTTTAGTTGTAATAATATTTTTTGCAGGGAAAAACTTAGTTAAGTATGGGGATATATTAGCTGAAAAGCTAAATATTGGAAGAAGTATTATAGGGCTGATATTTATTGCCTCTGTTACTTCTCTTCCTGAGCTTATTACAGGTATCAGTGCTGCTGCCTATGTTCAATCTCCTGATTTAGTGGCTGGAGAAATTTTTGGTAGTTGTATGGCAAACTTATTTCTCCTTGCAATTTTAGACGCCTTTGTTAGAGACCAGCCTTTAACCACAAAGGTTCATCATGGTTTTACTTTAAGCTCAGCCTTCGGGATTATGTTAATCACATTTGCAGGAATAAGCCTCCTTTTAGATGACATTATTCCATCTATTGGATGGATAAGTGTTTCCTCTTTTGTGATAATTCTTATTTATATAATTGCGCTAAAAATAACCACTGATTACGAAAGAAGACTTATAAAAATAGCTGTTAGAGAAGTTGCAGAAGAACTTCAGTATGAAAAAGTGCAGTTGAAAGAAGTAATTATAAAATCTATCTTCTTCTCAATATTAATAATTATTGCAGCAATATTTCTTCCTGATGTAGGGCATAAAATAACAGAGATTTTCGGATTAAGTGAAACCTTTTTCGGAAGTTTATTTATAGCAATTTCAACATCCTTACCAGAACTTGCAGTATCTATTGCAGCCGTCAGGCTTAATCTGGTTCAGATTGCTGTAGCAAATCTTCTTGGAAGTAATATTTTCAATATTTTTATTTTACCTATAGCAGATATTTTTTATATGAATGGTTCTATTTTTGCTGATATGAATTCTATAAACCTCCTACCTGCAAGCTTTTCAGTCTTAATGACCAGTATTGTGATAGCCGGATTAATATACAAAGCAGAAAAAAAGTTACTACCTCTTGCCTACGAAACAATTATATTAATATTCATATATATAATCGGGATATATATTATTTTTGTAGCTTCCTACTAAGGCTTTTCAGCCTTAATAATATCAACTGTTGCCTCTAAGTACAAAGTCTATATTATTATTTGTAAATGAGTTTAAAGAAAAAGTTTTTATTACTTTATGCAGGGATATTTTTATTTTTTGTTACCTTTTTTCTGATTTTTTACTTTGGTCTGGAAACTAAAAATTTTAGAAACATTGAATATGAGTACATATATTCAACATTTAAACATATAGATGCTGACCTTAATAAACAGCTTCACAACTTAAAAAAACTGGCAGAAAAAGAAGCTAACAGCGACAATATTCACTTACTTATAAAAAATGAAAATATTGCCACAAACAGCTTTGATACATCCATCCTAAAAGAATACAGGATAAATCTGTATATGCTTCTGAATTCAAAAGGGGAAATTATCCTAATGCAATGTTATCCTTCTTCTTTGAACTGTTATCATTTAACTAACACCTTAACCCATATTGTATCTATGAACAAAAGCATTACAGGTTTTGTTTCTTTAAACAACAAACCATGGATAGTCTCGGTTCAGTATATACCTTCTAAAAATAAAAAAGATAAAAAGGTTGGCTACCTGGTATTTGGCAAAAAAGTAGAGGGATTAGACCTATCCTTAATAAAACCCACCCAATCTTCTATAAAGGTTAATTTTTTAGATAAAAAAGAAAAGCTCATTGAGGGAACATTATACCTCAAGGAAGGTTCTGATGATTATATCTTCAGTTTAACAAGAAAAAGTATCAATGGAACTCCTTTAACTGTCTATTCTGGATATATACAACCACATATTACAAAACAAGCTCACATTTTTATGCTAATTTCAAGCTCGGTATTCATTTTTATATTTCTAATAACATTTTTAATATTGTATTTCTCATTCAGAAACTTTTTTGGAAAACCTCTTGCCGAGATTATAAAAAAATTAGATGAGATAGCAAACAACGGTGATTTTAGCCAGAGATTACCAGAAAAATTTTCTTCAGAAGAATTCAACACACTTTCAAAGGAAATAAACCTTTTACTATTAGCTGCAGAAAATTATCTAAAACAGGCAAAAGAAAAATCCGAGATGTTTGAAGTTCTTGCCAAAAATGCTCCAGTTGGAGTGTATCTTTTTAGGGAGAAAATTGAGTATATAAATCCATTTATCAAAAATATTCTGGGATATACCCCTGCAGAAGTTATCGGAAGACCCATTACAGATTTTTTGATAGAAACAGATACCAGACTTAAAGAAAACATTACCAGAAACATTAAAAAAAGACTTAGAGGAGAAAAATTCCGAAATGAATTCCAGATGAAATTAAAAGCAAAAGATGGAACCTTAAAAGACTTATTGATTATATCAAATACGGTATTTATTAATGGAAAACCATACGGTATGGGAATAGCCATTGATATTACCAAAATAAAAGAACTGGAAAATAGATTGAAGGAAATGGTAGAAAAGGATAGTTTAACCAACTTACTAAGCAGAAGAGGGTTTTATAACAAATTGGAATACTTTATCAATCTTTACCGTAAAAATAAAAGCAAATTCTTTCTTCTTTTTATAGACCTGAACCACTTTAAAAATATAAATGATAGTTATGGACATTCTATGGGAGATGAAGTCTTGAAAGTTATAGGAAATCAGTTAAAAAAAGCTCTTTGGAAAGAAGATATCATCGGAAGATTTGGAGGAGATGAATTTGGAGTTATAATCCCTAATTTTGCCAAATTTGACGATATAGTAATCATACTGGAAAAAATAATAAAAGAAATAGAAAAACCAGTTGAGATAAATGGTCATAAATTTTCAATAACAGCAAGTATAGGAATAACAGTATTTCCCGAAGATGGTCTCTCTGCTGAACAACTGATAAAAAGAGCCGACATAGCTATGTACAGAGCAAAAGAAAATTCCAGAAAAACAAATCAAAGTAGTTTTGTATTTTTCTCTCCAGAATTTGAAAAACAAATTAAAGAAAAATTTGAAATAGAAAAAGAACTTAAAAGAGCTGTTCAGGAATTTCCCGAAGAATTCTTCGTTTTATATCAACCTATTTTTGACTTACAGACAAACAGACCGGTCAAGGTGGAAGCTCTCCTAAGATGGAACTCAATAAAATTCGGACTAATGCAACCATCTGTTTTTATACCGATTGCAGAAGAAACAGGCATTATCAGTTCTATTACAAAAATAGTTATTGAAAAGGTAACGAAACAGATAAAAATCTGGCAAGAAAAAGGAATAGAGGTAAGAGCTTCAATAAATATCTCCCCTGTAGATTTTAAAAATGAAAATGTTCTTGAGTTTTTAATAAAAAAAGTAAAAGAAAATAAACTGGAAGGACAAATCTGTGTGGAAATTACAGAGAATATACTCCTTGAAAATATAGACCACAATAAACGTCTCCTGAATAAGCTTGTTCAAAATGGCATAGAAATTATGCTGGATGACTTTGGAACGGGATATTCATCATTAACATATCTAAAAAAATTTCCAATATCTGTTCTGAAAATAGATAGAGAGTTTGTAAAGGACATGACCCATGATGAATATGATAGAGGGATTGTCTTTACTATAATAAAATTAACCCAGATACTTTCAATGAAGTCTCTTGCCGAAGGGATAGAAACAGAGGAACATCTAAATATTTTAAAAGAACTGGGATGTACTTACGGTCAGGGTTATTTCTTCAGTAAACCTGTATCACCCCAAGAGATTGAAAACAAATACTTTTCCCCCGTTTCTATATAACAAATTTCCCTAAATTTCAAGATTGATTTAATCGAAAAATTTTTATAGATTTTTATTCCTCAAAACAGATACGGGGTTGGGAAAATGTCAAAAGATTTTGTCCATTTACACCTTCACAGCCATTACTCAATGCTTGACGGAATGATAAAAATACCTGAACTGGCACAAAAAGCACAGGAGTATGGATACAAAGCAGTAGCCTTAACAGACCATGGAAACATATTCGGTGCCATAGAGTTCTATCAAGAGATGAAAAAAGTTGGCGTAAAGCCAATCATCGGAATGGAAGCATATTTCACCAACAATAGATTTGAAAAAAAGGGAGAAGGTTCAGACAGCATTCTTGCAGACAAGAACTATCACCTGATTTTGCATGCCAAAGACAAACAGGGATTTAAAAATCTCATGAAACTTTCCTCCCTTGCATATACAGAAGGTTTTTATTACAAACCCCGTATAGACTGGGAACTACTTGAAAAATACCATGAAGGACTGATATGCCAGACAGCCTGTCTTAAAGGATTTATTCCTCATCTGCTTTCAAAGGGAAAATTTGATGAAGCCTATGAATATGCAAAAAGGCTGAAGGATATATTCGGAGAAGACCTGTATTTTGAAATACAGCTTAATGGTCTTGAGGAGCAGGAGGAAGCAAATAAAGGTCTTTTTGAGCTGGCCAAAAAACTTGACGTAAAGATAGTAGCAACAAACGATTCCCATTATCTTAACGAAGAAGATGCAGAAGCCCACGATATCATAAAAGCCCTTCAAATGAAAATGACCCTAAAAGAGCTTAAAGAAAAAGGTAGAGCATTCAAAGTTAGAGGGCTTCATTTCACAACACCAGAAGAGATGTATCAAAAATTCAAAGGCTATGAAGAAGCCCTAAAAAACACAATGGAAATTGCAGAAAAATGTAATGTTGAGATAGATACAGCAGAAACAAGAGGATATCTATTCCCTAAATTCCAAATTCCTGGACTTGACAGAGAAGCCACCTATGAAGAAAAAGAAAAATATTTTGAAAAACTGGCATGGGAAGGGCTGGAAAAAAGATTATCTAAAATGAAAGACCTCCCAAAAGAAAAATATCAGCAGTATAAAGAAAGACTTGAGTATGAAATAAATGTTATAAAACAGATGGGCTTCCCTGAGTATTTCCTGATAGTGCAGGATTTTATTAACTATGCGAAACAAAACGGTATTCCTGTTGGTCCCGGAAGAGGTAGTGCAGCAGGGTCGCTTGTTGCATACACTCTGGGAATTACCGATGTTGACCCACTACAACACGGCCTTATTTTTGAGAGATTTTTAAATCCGGATAGAATTTCTATGCCTGACATTGACGTGGATTTCTGTCAGGAAAACAGACCTAAAGTCATAGAGTATGTAAAAAATAAATACGGCGAAAATGCTGTTGCCCAGATTATTACATACAACTTTATGAAATCCAAAATGGTTATCAGAGATGTTGCACGGGCTCTGGGATTTTCTTACACAGAAGCCGACAAGATTGCAAAAATGATACTGCCGGGTCCTGTGCAAGGCTCAACCCTCACAATTGATGAAAACCTTGAGGCAAATCCAGAGTTTAGAAAGCTTTACGAAACAGATGAAAAGGTCAGAAAACTTATAGACCTTGCAAGGAAGCTTGAAGGTTCAGCAAGACATACAGGAATTCACGCCGCCGGTGTAGTTATTGCTCCAGGCGACCTTGATGAGTATGTTCCGGTATACGTTGATAAAGATGGCACAAAAGCCACCCAGTTTGATATGGGAACCCTTGAGATGCTTGGTCTTGTTAAAATGGACTTTCTCGGTCTGAAAACCCTTACCGAACTTGATTATATGAGAAAACTGGTCAAGGAAAGACACGGTGTTGAGCTGAATTTCCTTGAGCTTGGTTTTGATGACCCTAATGTTTACAAGCTGCTTCAATCAGGCAAAACCACAGGAGTATTCCAGCTTGAATCAAAAGGAATGCAAAATCTCCTTACAAGGCTAAAACCGGATAAATTTGATGAAATCATAGCTATCCTTGCCCTGTTCAGACCAGGACCCCTTATGTCCGGAATGGTAGATGATTTTATAGAAAGAAAGCATGGTAGAAAACCTGTTGAGTATCCATTTGAAGAGGTTAAGGATATTCTTGAAGAAACATACGGCTTGTGTTTGACAGGGGATACTCTAATAACCCTTGCAGATGGAACAAGAAAAACAATAAAAGATATTGTGGAAAACAACTTAGTAGATGAAGAAGTCCTTACATTAGATACAAAAACTAATAAACTTAGAAAAGGGAAAATAACCCACTGTTTTGATAATGGAATAAAAGATGTTTACAAAATAACCCTTAAAAATGGTCTTGAGATAAAAGCAACAGCTGAACATAAGTTTTTAACTCCTTTTGGATGGAAAGAACTAAAAGACTTAGATATAGATAAAGACCTGCTGGCTATTCCAACATCAGTTGATATTGAAGGCAAAGAATATGATGAAAACAAACTAAGAGTTTTAGCTTATCTTCTTGCTGACGGTTACCTTGCAAAAAGTTCAGTCGCTTTTGTAAATAAGGATAAATCTTTAATAGATAAGTTTAAAGAAGCTGTTTTAAATGCTTTTGATAACATAACCTTTAAAGAATTCAAGAGAAAAAGAGATGTATGGAATATATATGTAACGAGTAAAGAGAGAAACTCTTATCATAGCAATCAGCTTATAAACTGGCTAAAAGAATTGGGACTTTTCCATAAAAAATCCAATGAAAAATTTATCCCTGAGTTCGTCTTTTCTTTAGATAAGAAATCCATTGCAAAATTCCTTGCATACTACTGGGATTGTGATGGTTTTATAGGAAAAAATTTAGCCCATATAAAAACAATCTCTGAAAATTTAGCAAAAGGCTTATATTCTTTACTTCTAAGAATTGGTATAAAAGCACATATATACAAATCAACTTATTCTGATAAAACAGCTTATCAAATAACCATTTATGACCTATCTGCATTCAAAAAATGGATATTACCTTTCATGACCTCTGAAAAGAAAAACAGAGAAATGTCATCTTCTAAAGATAACTGTTTTTATCCTAAAGATGTTATTCTTGAAAAAGTTAATGAGTTTTGCGATAAAAACGCTTTATCAAGAAGAGAATTTGCAAGGATATCAGGAGTTCAGAGAAGCAATTTCTTTAATGGAGAGCAGAATTTTGTATCTACAAAAGTGATAGAAAAAGTTGCCTCTGTAATAGAAGATAAAGAACTTTTTGCACTGTTAGATGGAGATATAGGATTTATTCCTATAAAGAGTATTGAGTATGTTGGTAAAGAACATGTTTATGATATAGAAGTAAAAGGAACCCATAACTTTATAGCAAATGATATCATCTCCCATAACTGTATTTATCAAGAGCAAATTATGTTCATGGCTAACATTCTTTCTGGTTTCACAATGGCAGAAGCTGATACCCTCAGGAAAGCTATAGGTAAGAAAAAGGCCGATGTCATGGCCAAAATGAAAGATAGATTTATATCCGGAGCAGTCAAAAACGGATTTGATAAACAAAAGATAGAAAAGCTATGGGATGATATAGAAAAGTTTGCATCTTACTCATTTAACAAATCACACTCAACAGCCTATGCTTATCTTACATACTGGACAGCCTATATCAAAACCTACTATCCAGAGGAATTCTTTGCAGTTAAGCTGACAACAGAAGGAAATGATGATAAATTCCTTAATCTTCTTCTGGATATGAAAGATTTTGGAATACAACTGCTTCCACCTGATGTAAACAAATCCCGTGCAGAGTTTTATATTGAGGATAAAGGAAAAATCAGATTTGGACTGGCAAGGATTAAGAATGTTGGAGAGCAATCAGCAGAAGAGATAGTAAAAGAAAGAGAAGCAAACGGAAAATACACAGATATCTTTGATATAGCAGAAAGACTGGATTCCAAAAAGTTAAACAAAAGGGTTCTTGAAGCTTTGATAAAAGCCGGTGCCTTTGATTTTACAGGTGTTGATAGAGGCATTATGCTTGCTACAGTGGACAAAGCATTATCAGCCGGCCAGAAAACAAGGGAGCTTAAAGCCTCTGGTCAAAACTCATTATTTGGTTTGATGACTGTTGAAAACACCGAACCAGTTGTTTCCTATGAAAAGGCAAATCCTTTATCTGAAAAGGAAAAACTCAATTATGAAAAAGAAGTTCTTGGGTTTTACCTATCAGGACATCCATTAAAGGCCTACGAAAAAGAACTAAGAGGATATGTAACTCCTATAAACAAACTGATTGATAGGAAAACAGGGGACAAAGTCAAAATTGCAGGGGTTATCTCTGATATCAAAAGGAAGAAAACCCGCTCAGGAGCTACAATGGCAATAATGACAGTTCAGGATGAAACAGGAATTATAGATGTCAGAGTTTTTACCGATAAAATGGAAGATACATCATTTCTGGAAGAGGACAAAATTGTGATTATAGAAGGAAGCATTGAGATAAATGAGGAACAGGAAAAAGTCTCAATGAACGCAATAAATGTTACTCCTGTTGAATATATCAATAAACAGGTTTCTGCAGTCAGGTTTGTTTTATCCAAGGAAAAAGCAATGAACGGGGTTGCAGTTAAACTAAAGGAAATTTGCGAAAAATATAAAGGCGATAAAGATGTAATAATTGAAATTAATGAACCCGGTAAGTTTAAAGCAGAAATAGCAGCCCATAGTAATTTTGCAGTTGATATAAATGATGAGTTTAAACAGGAAATATCAAAAATTCTATCTCCAGAGGAATTCTTCTTTGAATAGAAAGGAGAGGTAAAAATGGGTAAGGTTCTGGTTTTATACGACACACAGACAGGACACACTGCGAAAATGGCTGAATATGTGGCAAAAGGAGCAAAAAAATATCCTGTTGAGGTCAGGCTTAAAAGTGTTGATGAAGCTACAAAAGAGGATATCCTCTGGTGTGATGGTGTAGCTGTTGGTAGCCCTACACATCTTGGCGTTGTTTCATGGAAAATGAAAAAGTTCTGGGATGACCTTGTTGATTTATGGGGTGAGATAGATGGCAAAATTGGATGTGCATTTTCTTCCTCTGGTGGATGGGGCGGCGGAAATGAGATAGCCTGTATGTCTATTCTTACAATTTTGATGAACTATGGATTTTTAGTGTTTGGAGTTACAGATTATACAGGGGATAAATTTACGTTCCACTATGGAGCTGTTTCTGCAGGTGAGCCGAGAAAGGAAGAGGAAATTAAAGCCTGTGAAAGACTGGGAGAAAGGCTTGCCCAATGGGTTCTTGTCTATGTTGACGGCAAAAAGGAGTATAAAAAATCACAATCTCAGGAGTAATTCTGTTAGTTTAGGTATTTCCTTTTTATTTAAAAATATCTCAACTTTTTCAGGTGATAAAAACTTAATATCAAAATTTTTTGGTAGTTCCATTATAAACTCCGGTGACGGCGGATTTTCTGTATCCATATAAATTGTTGTAACAGGTTCCCTTAGCTCTATTTTGTTGATGCCTTTTCCTGTTGCAGCCTTTTTGAGTTTTTCAATCTCCAGATATAGCTCAAACACATCTGGTAGTCCTGAGTAAAAATCCTTCAGATATTTACGGATATGTTCTATTTCTTTATAGTCTATAGCTTTTGACACAGTCATATATATATTCATCCTTTCTTTAGGGTCTGGTATAAACTCCTCAGGTATATAACTCTCTATATCAACAACCATCACAGGTTCTTTTTCTGAGCCACCCTTTTCTTCTGAAATAGTTTCCTGAAGTAGTTTAATATACATCTCATATCCTACGGCTTTTATGTGTCCGCTTTGCTCAACCCCAAGTATATTTCCTGCTCCTCTAATCTGCATATCCTCTATAGAAATTTTAAGACCTGAACCTGGTCTGGTTAATCTCAGAATTGCATCAAGTCTTTTTTCTGCATCTTTTGATATCTCAGGTGGAACAAGTAGATAGCAGTATGCCTGAATATTTCCCCGACCCACTCTGCCTCTAAGATGATAAAGCTGTGCAAGGCCAAAAAGGTCAGCCCTCTCAACAATAAGTGTGTTTGCAGTTGGGATATCTATTCCTGTTTCTATTATAGAGGTTGAAACAAGGATATCTATTTTTCCTTCAATAAAATCAAGTATTACCTTTTCTATCTGTTTAGGCTTCATTCTGCCGTGAGCAACTGCTACATTTGCCTGTGGGAACATATCTTTAAGTGTTTTTGCCTTTTCCTCAATTGTATCAATACGGTTGTGCAGATAGAAAATCTGACCTTTTCTTTTAAGCTCAAACTCAATTGCTTTTTTGAGCATATTTTCATTTTCCACAAATACGTATGTTTTTGTCTCAAGCCTGCCTTCAGGGGGAGTTTTAATTACAGATAGTTCTTTTAAACCTGAAAGTGCCATATTTAATGTTCTCGGTATAGGAGTTGCTGTCATATAAAGGGTATCCACATCTTTTTTGATATGTCTTATCTTTTCTTTTGCACGGACGCCGAACCTGTGTTCCTCATCTATGATTAATAAGCCCAGATTTTTGAATTTAACATTATCCTGAAGTAGTTTATGGGTGCCAATAACAATATCTATTTTCCCTTCTTCAAGCTGCCTTAAGATTTCTTCCGTTTCTTTTTTGGATTTCAGCCTTGACAGATTTTCAACTTTTATTCCAAATGGCTCAAGTCTTTCCTTAAAATTTCTGTAATGCTGATAAGAAAGTATAGTAGTTGGAGTTAAAACTGCCGTTTGCTTACCATTCATTGCAGCAATAAAAGCAGCTCTAAGGGCAACTTCTGTTTTACCAAATCCCACATCTCCACAAATAACCCTTTCCATAGGTTTGTTAGAGGACATATCTTTTTTGACGTCATTTATGGCTTTTAGCTGGTCTGGAGTTTCTATGTATGGAAAACTTTTTTCAAATTCAGAAATAAGCTCATCTGATATATCAAATGGTGGTCGTGTGATTTGCTGACGCTGGGAGTAGAGCTTAATCAGTTCTTTTGCTACTTTTTTTAGAGAATTTTTTATTTTTCTTTTGAGATTACGCCATGAGGTTCCACCTATTTTGTCTAAAACAACATTTCCCTGTGGAGTATATCTGTAAATCTTATCAAAATGTAGATAGGATACATATATCTTTTCTCCCCCTGCATACTCAAGTATCATAAAATCATAGGTCTTTCCTTTGATTTCCCTTGTTTCTATTCCCCTGAATATACCTATCCCGTAATCCTCATGGATTATGTAATCTCCAACCTCAAGGGGAGAAAATTCAAAATCAAGATTTTCCTGGCTTTCTGGTATAAAAACAGTTTTTTCTTCTTCTAAGACAGCAGGTTGTCTTAGTGGAAGACGGACTTTTTTGAAATCTGAGAGGTCAGTTCTTTTTCCTTCAGATACTTTATCTAATAAATAGACACCTTCTCCAATTTCTCTGTATATATTTAGATAATAAAAATCAGCACCTTTGAGAAATTTACTAACATTTTCTTTCTCTGTTTCTCTAAACTGGATTTCTATCCCTGAACGGAGAATAACAGGTTCATCATAAAGGGGATAGATATCTATCTGATTTACCTCTTTTCTGGTATTTAGCTTTGAGACCTGGAATATATTTTCAACTGTATCACCAAAAAAATCTATCTCAAAAATACCGATAAAAGGGATATAAATCCTGATAATTCCACCTTTTACTGAAAACTCTCCTTCATTTTCAACATTTTCTTCCCTAATGTATCCGTGTTCAACAAGTTTATGAATTAGGTAATCTCTATCTAAATCTATACCTGTGGTGATGGTAATTATCTCTTTGTCGAAATTCTTTCTAATAAATGTATTGAATATATTAGGGTCTGAAACAGCTATAACTGGCTTTTTGCTTTTTATTAGTTGGGTAAGGGCAAAATTTCTTTTAATTTGGAGTTCAAGGTCATATTTATCAATCTGGGATGGTAGTTCAACAATCTGAATATCTTTCTTGAGATAATCAGCATATACTCTGGCATCATTCAAAAATAATTTTTTTCTTTTCTGGTCTTCAGCAATTACTAAAGATTTTTCTTTTGTTTTAGAAACCAGATAATATTCAGGGAGTGAACCTGTAAAACCGTATAACTTTTTCATTGGGGAAAATTATTTATTTTTGAAGGCTCTTGCAAGTCTTCTTGCTTTTAATTTCTCAGGTTTTCGTTTAATCTCAAATTTTTCTTCTGAAACAAAGATATACTTGGGAACATAATACATCAATGCAAGAATAAGAGTAAGAATTCCTATTCCTATATAGTCAAGAGGCTTAAAGTGGGGTGCCTTTATTATTATTTCCCTTAAAACAGCTATAAGAGTGGTCTTAACTATCAGCGAAGTATCTATCCTTCTTTCTTTTAAATACTGGATAGTTAACCTGAATAACTCAACAAGTATAAACAGGTATATAAACTTAGGTATCAGGTCATAAACTTTGACTTTTACTTTGGTTAGTGAAAGAAATATGTCATAAAGAGCATATAAACTGAGAACAAAAAGTAGAATAAGTAAAATAAGAACAATAATATCCTCTAAAAACTCAAGAAAATTTCCTAACTGTCGGTGTATTTCGTTTGGTCTTAAAATATTCTTAAATTTATCCCTCATGGTATAATAAGTCCTGTCTTAGTTTTGTTTTTTTTCTTCTATATAATCCTGTATAGACTGGAAAACAAGAATAAAGCCACCTATAGCAAGGATAGAAAGTCCTATTATAGTTAAAACCATTATTAAGGTTTCCATTTTTCAAGC
>JALWLQ010000110.1 GCA_027084095.1 Persephonella sp. | reverse complement strand
CAAGGGTATGGGCTCTTAATTGTGCTACCGGAGCAAGTGTTTTTGATACCACAAATACAGCCACCTGTTATGGTGCCTATCCCACAGAGTTTCCAAAAGGAAAACTTCTCTTACAACTGAGTGGTGGAGATGTTCAGCAAATAGGGGAAAAAGAGCTTAATCAATCAATACATACAGGCTGGTATATAGGCACTCCTCCCAATACAGCTCCTCCATTTATCTCTCCACGAGGTTTCCGAGGTCAGCTTTTACTCTGGCTTGAAAAATAGGGTGGTCTTTTAGCCACCTTCTTTTTATCTTTTATATAAAATTAATTTCTAAAAAAATATAAGGTATAACCTTTATGAAGATATTACTTGTAGAAGATGACCCAATCTTAGGGGAGAGTTTAAAAGAATACCTTGAAGCAAATGATATAGAAGTCCACTGGATACAGGACGACAGAGAAATTGAGTATATATATAATTTTGAACAGTATGATGTTATTGTTTTAGACCTGATTTTAAAATACAGAAAAGGAGAGGAAATTTTACGAGATTTAAGATTGAAAGGTGTAAAAAATCCTATCCTTATCTTGACAGCAAAATCTGATATAAAAGATAAAGAATACTGTTTTAATCTGGGAGCAGATGATTATCTTACAAAACCATTTAATCCAAAAGAGCTTCTTCTTAGAGTAAAAGCTCTTACCAAAAGAAAACATATAGATGAAATTGTCAAGATAGGAGACGTTGAAATAAACCTAAATAACAAAACTGTGATAAAAGCTGGTAAAGAGATTAAAATATCTAAAACAGCATGGGATTTGCTATACTATTTACTAAAAAATAAAGGTTCAGTTGTAGAAACAGAAAGAATATTAAACTATGTCTGGGGGGACAAACCTGTGGGAGATGAAATAGTAAGAACCTACATAAAAGAGCTCAGGAAAATTCTTCCAAAAGATGCTATAAAAACTTACAAGGGAAGGGGATACAAATTAGACTGAAAAAAAATCTTTTATCGTTTGAAAATAAGGTTCTTCTATCTTTTACACTGGTTCTTGTATTTGGTTTATCAGCGATAAATTTTGTAAGTATTCTATTTTATAAATACAGCCTTGATGAGCAAATAGCAAAAGAAACCAAATTATATACCGAAATTTACAAATACAATCCCGGAATATTGCTTCCCCCCTATATAAAAACTTTTGACCACATACCAGACACCAAAAAATATGAAATTCTCAACATAATTGATGGCAAATATATGGCTTTAGACCCAAGCTATAAAGATAAAAAACTTAAGGAATTTGCTTTTACATTGCTGATGTGGGAAGCAGTGTTGGTACTGACCTTAATGGTACTGATTTACTTTACAATTATAAGATATATACGCAAAGAAGAATATATCAAAAGGTATTTAGAAATCTTACTACTTACAATTAGCCATAAACTTGGAAATTTTCTCTCTATACAAAGTCTTAATATAAACCTGATAAAATCAAAGTGTAATTTAAAAGCAGTAAATAGACTGGAAAATGCATACTCTATAATCGAAAAGGATTTCAAATTTACATTAAAAACCCTTAAAAATCTGCGGGATATAGAAGAAAATATAACAACAATAAATATTAAAGATGTCATTGAAGATGTAGTTCATAATTTCCAGGAAAATCTCAAAGATAAAAATGTACGGCTGGATATATTTGATGTTTATATAAAAGCTGACCCTAATGATATAGAAAATATCTTTTTTGCAATAATAGAAAATACAGCAAAATTTTCAGAAAAAAAGGTATTTATCAAAATGTGCTTAAAAGAAAAAAATCTTTACATTTTTATAAAAAATGATGTGGGAGAGATAGAAAAGGGAGCAGGAATTGGACTGGAAATTGCAGAATTTCTGATTTCTAACTATAACGGAGAAATCAAAACCCACGTCGGTCGCGATTTCCTCACAATGATAAGATTACCCCTATAACTTTCACGATTTTTTTATGAAAGTTATTGATATTTTATACTGACGAAAATTTGGGGGTTCAAGATGAAAAAGATATATCTACTCATTATGATACTTTTTGCACTGATTTTCTCTACTTTAACACAAGCAGAGGACGTAGATGATATTTTACAACAATACTTAACAAAAGATTATATAGTGGTAGGTCCAAAAAAGATAGTAATTGAAGGAGATTATTTAAAGTATTATCTGTATCCAAAAACACGCAAAATATATATACCTGATGTTGAATTTATTAAAGATATAGATATCACAAATACAAAAGTTTTTAAAGGTTACATAATAAAAGATAAATTTACTGGCAAAATTCTAATCTTACCTATGGGGGATTATCATGAACCTAAAGAAAAATAATAATATATTTATGTTTATAATTGGATTCTTTTTAATATTGAAAATTTCTTATGCCGAAAACTACTGTTCAACCCCTCCATTTTTAGGTTCAGTTCCAAAACCAATGGTAGTCTTTTTAATGGACTTTTCAGGAAGTATGCAAGATCCCGCATTTTATACGTGTAGTGCAGATTGGTTTTATTATAGATATAGCAAAGTAGAAGATTGTGGAACTATATATGCAAATTATGACTATACCAAAAAATATTATGGTTATTTCAAATCAGGACAATGTTATTCTTATAATTCTACAAATAACTACTGGGAAGAAAGTACATGTGATTGTTCTAAAAACAATGGAATAGGGGATGCAAATACAAATTGCCTAAGTGGTAATTTTTTAAATTGGCTTGTTATGTCCAGAGTTGATGCTGCATTAAAAGCTCTTATTGGAGGTAAAGCAAGCTGCATAGAAGAAGATGATGAAGGTAATTGCATCAATTATGTATTAAGGCCTCAAGGTTCAAGAAGATATGTAATTGATACCTCCCTGGGATGTATATTTTATGTAAGGCCTGAAAACTATAGTAGTTCTTCCCCATCTTATCCAGATAAAAATATTCTTATTTCTATAGATGATATTTCTTCCCATAATGAATGTAAAGTAGGAACCTTTTTAAACAGATATGCAAAAGTAAAGATATCTGCCGAAGAAAGAAGAGGTATCCTTCAGGATAACTTCGAAGATGTAATGATAACATTTATGGTTTACGGAAATCACGGTGATAGAGAAGGAGAAGTAAGATACGCCTTTTACCAAGATGACTTAAATTCTCTGGTTAATTCTCTCCAAAATGAAATTCCTTATGGTGGTACTCCGACAGGAGAAGCAATGTATGAAGTATTAGATTATCTCAAACAAAGAAATAATTATACTTATGAAAGTAATAGTAATTATATAGGAAGAGGCACATATAAAGATCCTTATTATGAAAAAATCAACGACAGTCTATTTAAAGTTCCCTGTAGAAAAAGTTACGTCATTCTTATATCAGATGGGGAATGGAATGGAAAAAAAGACCCCGATACTCCTTCCTATAATCTCCATACAACTGATTTAAGAGATGATATGAATACTCAGCCTTTCGATAAACAATTGGCAAAGGTATTTTCTCTTTTTGCATTTAGCACAAGTTCAGAAGGTATCAATTCTATGAAAAAAGTTGCAGCTGTCGGAAGCTTTAAGGATATTGATAATTGTACTTCAGATTATCCTTATGATATAGATTCTCTTGATGATAGTAGCTTAGAAGAAACTTTCCCTACTCCAAATTGCAATCCAGATAATGTTTATAATGACTGCTGTAAAGAATGGGATAAAAATGAAGACGGAAATCCTGATACATTCTTTAGTGCATCTGAAGGAAGCAAAATGGAAAAGGCTCTGAGAGAAATATTTAAAATCATAAAATCAGAAACAGCAGCTGGAACGTCTGTTTCTGTTTTATCTGATAAAAGAACATCAGGTGCTGTTGTATCTCAAGCTGTATTTTATCCAAAAAAGACATTTGAAAGTCAAGATAATAATTACACAGTTAATTGGATAGG
>JALWLQ010000109.1 GCA_027084095.1 Persephonella sp. | reverse complement strand
GGTCTGGATATTTTTCTTTTAGTTTTTTAAAAATCTGAAGAATTATTTTTTCCTCAGGGGCATGGGTGCTGCCGGCTATCAGAATTTTTCCTTTTTTGTGAAATTTTATATCTTTTTTGCTTTTTGAGGAAATAAACTTTAAATCTCCACATAAAATAATTTTTTCAGGATTATCAACAAAGTCTTTTAGATATTGATAATCCTTATCTGACCTGACAAGGAATAAGTCTATGCTGTTAAATATTTTTTTATAAAAAAATCTCCATCTTTTATACTTTTTATAAGAGTTATCAGATATTCTGGTATTGGCTGATATAAACGGAATAAACCTATGGGCTGTATTTACAAAATTAAACCAGAATTCTCCCTCAATGGATACAACTGCCACAGGATTATAGATTTTTATAAACTTTTTAAACAAGAAAGGAATATCAAATGGCAAAGTTCTTACAGTAGCATAAGGATACTGCTTCTTTGCATAATCTATCCCACGGGGAGAAAACACAGTAATAAGAATGTTATATCTATCCTTATAATACTCTATCAAAGGCCTTGCAACATTAAGCTCACCAACACTGGCACAATGAAACCACAGATTATTCTGCTCTTTATCAGAATAAAGAACAAGCCTTTCTTTTAGATTAAAGGTGTATCCTTTTTTTCTATTCAGAAAAATATAAACAGGCAAAACAGGCACCAGCAGCAAGATATAAAAAAATGTATATAAAAATCCTATCAACCTTCGGTAACCGTCCTTATTATTTTTTTGTACCCAAAGTTTATAGAAAATAGTCCTGTAAATAGTGCCACAGCAACCATCATATACATTATAGCAAGCTGATAAGATACTGCTTCAAATGGGTCAGCCCCTGCAAGTAGCATACCTGTGGTTATCCCAGGGATATGGATAATACCTACCGTTTGTAAAGAATTTAAAATAGGAATGAGAGCAGCCTTTAGGGACTTTTTCCGAACAAAATAAAATGCCTCCTTCAGACTACCACCTAATGCAACAATACCTTCAATAATATCCAGTGTATTTTTTGTTTCTCCTTTCATCCTATCAATAGCCAGGGTATATACATTGAGAGAATTACCTATTACCATTCCACCTACAGGAATTATCTGATTTGGTTCAAAAGTTATAATGCCCATAAGTAGCAAAGAGGAAATTACAATAAAGGAAGCAAGGAATATGACCTGAAAAGCCGTCAAAAATCCTTTATCAGCAAGTTTTACTCTTCTCTGCCCTGTCCATGCTGCAAAAATAACCATAAAAACAAGAATTATAGTAAGGGCAAGCGGATTTTTTAGTTTAAAAATAAAAAACAGTAAATACCCAAGGGCTGCCAATTGAAGCAAAGCCCTTATTGAATTTATCAGTATAGTTTTCTCAAGTCCTAATTTTTCCCTGTATGAAAAATACAGAGCAATAAGTATGAGAATGTATGAAGCAAGAAATTTATATTCCATTAACACCTCTTCATTGTTTTGTTTCTGAAGGAAAAATAATATTATAACTATAAGAAAATAGATATTTAGAGGGATTATGATTAAAAGGGCATTAGTTTTATTTATTATTCTGTTTACTACTGGATGTTCTGGAATAAAAAGTAATGTAAATACCACAAAGTTTAAGAATATAAGATACGAAGGTCAGAAGGTCAGACTGGCTGTTCCTGTTGTTCTATGTAAAGCTACAAAATGCACTGGAAATATAGCCAGTATTACACAGGATTTACTTATAAATGAACTGCTACACACAAACAGATTTATAATTCTTGAAAGGGGATATGGCCTTGAGGAAATAAAAAAAGAACTGCTTCTATCCTACTCAAATATGATTGACATAAGAAAAGCCATTCCCACAGGACTACTGGAAGGGACAGATATTCTGGTCATTGGAGTAATCACAGCAGTTGAACCTGAAAAAACTAAATTCTTTGTTCCGGCTCTAATCCCCTGGAAAGAAGGAGGTAGACTTCACATAACAGGTGGAATTGCCCAGTATAAAGAAAGCTATATCCAGATAATAGTCCGTCTTGTTGATGTAAGAACAGGTAGGGTTTTGAAATCCATAAAAGGCGAGGGTAAATGGAACTGGTGGAACCTTGTTTTAGGTGAAGGTGCATTTAGAAAAGGTGGTGTTATTGGAGGTATCTCGGTAGACCAGAGCATCCCCATGGAACAAACCATTCAAAATATGGTTAAAAAAATAGCGGCAGAAATCATAAAAAGTATTCCACAGGAGTATTACAGACATAATATTAATTAAAAGAGGTGATAAAGATGAGATTTTTAATTATTTTGCTTGGTATTTTTGGATTTGTTTATGCTCAGGGAATTCTTTATTCTGAAAATGACAAAGTCATAATCCTTGGTAAAGATGTTTATTACGGGAAATTTTACTTTTTTAAAAAGCAGCCTATTAAAATGCTGAGTTTACCGGGTGATTTTGTGCTCAAAATTGACAGCTCAAAATGTCCCCTTGGATTTACTCTATCTGAAAGGAAATATATTCAGGGATTTTATGATGTAAAACTGGTGGATGTTGAAAGAGAAAATAGCTGCATCACTTATATTGGGAATATTCCAGAAAGAAAATTAATCAAAGATATGACTATAGGCCAGATAATACTTACATACTGCGAAATAGATGATAAACTGGATTGTGATAAAGGGGTTATTACCTGGCAGCTTTATTACTTTCCCCAGCAGCAATAAACTGTCTGATAATATCTGCTGTTTTTTGAAGTGCTCCTGGCTGCCCTAATTTTTGTTTTACCTCTGTTAGTTCAGTTCTGGTTTTGTTGTAAAGCTCTTCATCTTCAAGGTATTTTAAACTCCACATTGCTATAGTCTTGGGATTACAGTCCTCCTGAAGCAGCTCTTTTATTACTTCCCTACCTGCAATAATATTAGGCAGACCTAAAAAGTTTATGGAAACCAGCATTTTCCCAATAAAAAATGTTATGGGAGATACTTTATAAACCAGTAAAAATGGGTTTCCTATAATTGCAGCTTCCAGTGTTGCAGTTCCTGAGGCTATCACAGAAAAAACAGAATGTTTCATAACTTCGTAAGAGGGATTTTTAAACTGATTACCGGTAATTATACTGAGCGGCAGATTTTTGTATGTGGATACAATATCCCTTGCCAGATTTTCCATATTTGGTGTAACAGGAACAACAAAATGTAAATTCGGTTTTTCTTTCAAGATTATCTGTGCAGCCTGAAGCATTATAGGAAGAAGGGTTTTTACTTCACTTTCTCTGCTTCCCGGCAGAAGTCCAAATATCCTTTTATCTGAAGGAATTTCCAACCTCTTTTTAAATTCTTCTTCTGTAGTTTCGGATTTGACTATATCCAGAAGTGGATGCCCTACAAACTCAAGCCTGAAATTTTCATTTAAATAAGGTTTATAAATCTCTTCTTCAAAAGGCCATATAGATATAAGCAGGTCTGTATATTTGGCTATTTTGGGAATTCTACCTTTTCCCCATGCCCATACCTGCGGGGCAATAAAATAAATTGTTTTTATGTTTCTTTTTTTTGCTTCTTCAAGGAGTTTCAGGTTAAATCCCGGAAAATCTACAACAACAAGTAAATCAACGCCCTTATCAAGCTCTTTAACTGCTTTTTTAAAAGCCTGCTTTATCCTGAAATATTTAGGTAAAGCTTCCATAATACCTACAACAGATATATTTTCTAATCTCTCAACAGTTTTACATCCTGCATCACGCATTTTAGGACCTGTGATACCAATCCACTCAAATTCAGGAAGCAGTTTTATAAGCTGGGCTGCATAGTTATCACCTGATATTTCCCCAACACTGATAAAAATTCTTTTCAACTTTTCTCCAGCTTTAAAAATTTTTCACCTAATTATACTAATTTTGGAAAAACTTGCTTAAAAACAACTATTTCATAAATTGTAAGTCATTGAAAAATCTTGCAAAAGGAGGATTTATTCTATGGAAAGACTTTCCACTGAAGAAAAACAAAAATTAGACAAGCAGCTAAAGGAGGTTGCAAAGAGGGTTAATGAAATTTTAGATAAATATGGAGAAAAAGCTATTCAGGAAGTTCCTGCAAGGGGAAGAAAACTTGTAGGATATATCCCACAATTTTTAATTGATGCCCTGAATAGCGTAACAACAATCTGGGGATACGACTACAAACTCATCTCTCTTGAGGAAAAAGAGGTCGTAAGGAAAAGCGGTAACAAAGAAAAGGTTTATCAGGCTACAGTGGAAGTTTCCTTATGGATTTTAGATGACAGAATAAGAAAAGTTCAGGTCGGTGGCGGTGAAAATGTAACTCCCGGAGATGCAATTAAAGGAGCTATCACAGATGCTATAGGAAAATGTCTTTCCCTTTATTCTATTGGCAATAAAGCTTATAGAGGTGAGCTTGAACTGGGAGAATTTAAACTGTCTGCCCCTGAACCAAGAACCACACAACCAACAGAAAAGCAGATTGAATATCTGAAAACACTGGCAAAGAAAACACAGGTTGAGTTTCCTAAAATGGCGAAGCAGATATTGAACAAGACAGTAAAAACAGAGAAAGAACTAAAAGAGCTAACAGGTCAGGAAGTAAGCAGATTAATTGAGGCTTACAAAAGAATTGCTGTTTAACTTAAAAGGGGCAAAAGCCCCTTTTTGTAGAAAAAATTTTTATAAACTTTCCGAATGTAATACAAATTGAATAGCCCTTAATAAAGGAAGATTTTGCGGGACAGCTTTATTGATAGGCTTAAACTTTTGCAATTTATACTTAACTATGTCCATAAACTCTCCTATCGACAAAAGTTTGGCATCTGTTTTAGATTGGAATTCTATTTTTTTATTTTTTCTATCTTTCTTAGGAACTTCCAGTATTATTGCCCTCTTAAAAATCTTTATTCTTTCTGGATTTAATCCTAAAATATCCGCATATTCTACTATTTTTATATCAAATTTTTTCTTAAATATTTCTATCTCCCTCTCCCATCCAACAAGAGCAAAGGAAGTTTCTATATGATAAACATAGTCGTTTTTTGGGCAATAGGCTAAAATATCTATTTCTCTGTCGTATCCCCCTCTATTTCTTTTTCTGATTTTTATATTACTTTTTGTAAAATAGCCGTTGTATTCGAAATACTCAGAAATCAGTTGTTCCAGAAAATTTGTATACATTATATTTTTGCCCTATAGATAAATGGTCGGAGCGAGCGGACTCGAACCGCCGACCTCTGGCCCCCCATGCCAGTGCTCTACCGCCTGAGCTACGCTCCGACTTTTTCTCCGTTTAAAGCCTTTTGGAGTTTTTTACCCATTTTAAATGATACACCAAGTCTTTCAGGTATCAACTTTTCTTCTTTTGTTTTTGGGTTTCTACCTATTTTAGGTGCTCTTTTCTTAACTATAAATGTTCCAAATCCTGAAATTTGGATTTTATGTTCATCCTCACCGTTAACTATTTCATCAGCTATCAGTTCAAAAACCCTGTTTACCACATCTGAAATATCTTTCTTTGGCAAAGTAACATTTTTATTCTCTATTATCCAGTTGACTATATCAGCCTTTGTCATTTCTAACCTCTTTTTTAGTTTTAGGGAAAAGTATTATAACTCATTTAGGTAAGAATTTTTATACATGATATAGTTTTGATAGGATTTTTCAAGCCATTTTAATTCGTCTTCTGTGAGTTTTCTTTTGAACTTGGCAGGTGCTCCCGTCCACAGAGATTGTGGTTCTATTTTTTTGCCGGGGGTTACAAGTGCCCCTGCTCCTACTATACTTTCCTTTCCTACTACCACCCCATCCATCACAGTAGCAGACATACCTATTAGACATCTGTCTTCTATTGTGCAGGCATGGAGCATAACGTTATGGCCTACTGTAACTTCTTTTCCAATTATTGTTGGATATTTTTTGTGGTCAACATGGATTATTGTTCCGTCCTGTATGTTTGTTCTATCTCCAATCCTGATATAGTTAACATCTCCCCTTATTACCACGTTATACCAGATTGAACAATCCTCTCCTATCTCAACATCTCCGATAATAACTGCATTTTCGGCTATAAAGGCTGAAGGATGTATTTTGGGATATTTTCCCTTGTAAGGCTTAATTATTGCCATCCTTACCTCTCCTGTGTTTTTTCAGAAATTTATACCCGATTACAAAGTAAAGGGCTGTCATAGATGCCATTATTAAAACCACAACGAGTATTGATGCCAGTTCCATTTATGTTTCCTTACTTTATATCTTTTGCAGAAGATATAATTTTAATTTTCTTTAAATCTAAATTTTTGAAGTCTGTATCTAAAGTTATGATGTTGTTAATTTTGTTATCAATACATAGTGTTAACAAAAGGGCATCTTTTGGGAGCAATCCATACTTTTTACATATTTTCATAAATGTTTTAAATGTTTTCTGTGTTGTCGGCAAAATCTTAAATGTTGACTTTATTATAGCTTCTATCAATGGGATAAGTGTTTCATAATATTCTTTAGCTATCTCAGGATTATTTTTGAGTTCCCAATAGGACTTTTCTGACAAGTGTCTTACAAGGATATATAAAATTTCTTCTAAAGTGTCTATTGTTATGTAATATTCGTTTGTATTCTTTTTCCTTATTGTTTCTATTATTTTTACAGCTTCAGGCGAATCCTTAAAATACTCTATTAGAATATTACTATCTACCATATATTTCTTCATATAATTCTCCAATCAGTTCTTCAGCCGATTTTCCTGTTTTCAATATTCCTCTTAATTTTTTAAATGCCTTTTCTGCCTGTTCTTTATTTTTTAATTCTTTTATTAGATTTTCTACCTGTTTGGAGTTTAAAGAAGTTTTTATTCTTATTTCCTTATGGTCATTCGTTTCAATTATAATTTTACCCATCATAAACTCCCTATTTATCTATTTCCTTATAAACAGCCTTACCTGTTTCTGTTTCCCAGACTGTAACGGATACAACTTTAATATCTTCCAGCAAACCAGCCTCTTCAAGTTTTTTCTCAAGGAATTTGTAAATAAATCTGGCTATAGCTTCAGCAGTTGGGCAAAAGTCAACAACAAACAACTTTAAAAATCCAAAATGTTCTTTAAAAGTTGGGAATAACGGGTCATTTTTGTCAATGATAAATGAGTGGTCTATCTGATTATCTATCAGGTCTTTTAAAGCAGCCTTTATATGATAAAAATCTATGACCATTTCCTGTTCGTTTAGAGTGTCTGAACCAACTGTTACTTCTACTTTATAACTATGACCATGAATATTAAGGCATGGGTTTGGGGGAATTTCTTTTCCCATTAATTTTGCACCTTTACCTGACGTAAGATTTTGTTTCCACACTCTATGCCCGGCTTCAAATTTAAATCTTTTTGTTATTTCATATCTCATATCTTTCTCCTGTTAAAACTTTATTTTATAGCCATCAAAAACAGGTCCCTCATAACAGACCCTTATATAACTATCTTTTTCTGTATCTTTAATTACACATCCTATACATATTCCAAATCCGCAAGCCATTTTGCTTTCAAGTGATAGATATGCAGGAGCATTGTGCTTTCTGGCAACATCCATAACGGCTCTCATCATTCCTTTGGGTCCACAAACTGCAAGGGCTGTGTCTGGTTTTTCATTTATCAGTTTATCCAAATCCCTTGTCACAAGGCCTTTTTCCCCATAAGAGCCGTCTTCAGTGTATATGATTACATCATCTTCAAAACCGTTTTCCTTAATCCAATCAAGCAGTGAGAGTTGCTCTTTTCTTCTGACGCCATATATGGCTATGAAACTTTTCCCCCTTTCTCTAAGTTTTTTCATAAACAAGGACAATCCTGCAAAGCCTATACCTCCACCAACAATAACATAATGATTATAGTTATACGGAAAAAAGTTTTTTCCAAGGGGTGCAAGGACAGATACCTGTTCACCTTTTTTTAGATGGGTCAACACCTGCGTCCCTTTCCCATAAACATCATAATAGAGGAGGACTTCATCCCCCTGGACATCTGCAATTGCAAAAGCCCTCCTCATCATAGGGTCATACTGGATATCTGAGGTAGCTCTTACCATGGCAAATGAGCCTGCAGGGGCATCTTTAAGCTGTGGTGCTTTAATTCTAAGAAGATATGTAATACCTGAAATATGTCTGTTTTCTAAAATCTCGTATTTTTCATCAAATATCAATATCTGTCCCTCTGAAAGTGATTGTTGGAATTATTATCTCAAAAATAGATAAGGATTGAAAAGATATATAAAAGAAAAAAAATCCCCCGAATAGGGGGATGAGATTTTTAGTATTTTCTTTCCTGTGGTTGATATTTTGTGATTTTTACTTCTGTGTATTCAATTTTTGGACCATCTTCTGTGTAATATGCAAGGGAGTGTTTCAGGAAGTTTTCATCATCCCTTTCAGGATAGTCTCTTCTTGCATGGGCACCTCTTGACTCTTTTCTCATTTCGGCTGTGATTGCAATAACTTCAGCAAGGTCAAGGAGATATCCAAGTTCAAGATAGTTTATAAGGGCTGTGTTAAATAATTTTCCACTATCTCCAGGAGCAAGATTTTTGTATCTTTCTTTAAGCTCTTTTATTTTTTCAATGGCTTCTTGCATTGGTTTTTCTTCTCTGAAGATACCAACTTTGTCCCACATTGTTTGTGCCATTTCCATTCTGATATCGTTTATATTTTCTGTTCCTTCTTTCTTGAGGAGTTCTTCTACTTCTCTTCTTGCCCTTTCTTCTTCAGCTTTGTAGTTATAAGATGTATCCTCAGGTTTATTTCTTGCATATTCTACCGCAGCAGCACCTGCAGGTTTTCCAAATACAACAATATCAAGAAGTGAATTTCCACCGAGCCTGTTTGCACCGTGAACAGAAACACAGGCACATTCACCAACAGCAAATACACCTTTAACTGGTGTCATTGAAGTTTCGTAATCTTCTACGTGAATACCACCCATTGAGTAGTGGGCTGTTGGTCTAACTGGAATTGGTTCTTCTATAGGGTCAACACCTTCAAAGTCTATTGCCAGCATTCTAATCTGTGGAAGTCTTTCTTTAATCTTTTTAGCCCCAAGATGCCTAAGGTCAAGGTGAACATAGGCCATCATCCCTTCGCCCCAGCCTCTTCCTTCCAGAATTTCTGTTTCAATAGCCCTTGCAACCATATCCCTTGGGGCAAGTTCCATTTTATTTGGGGCGTATTTTTCCATAAATCTTTCGCCTTTATTGTTTATCAGATAACCACCTTCACCTCTTGCACCTTCTGTAACAAGGATACCTGTTGACCTTAATCCTGTTGGGTGGAACTGGACAAATTCCATATCTTTGATAGGAATACCTGCCCTGTAACATAGGGCAACCCCGTCCCCTGTTGAACCGATAGCGTTAGAGTTTCTTACCCAGTAAACCCTTGCATATCCACCGGTTGCAAAAATAATGGCTTTTGCTTTTATAACATGAACTTCTCCGCTTCTTATATCTATGGCAACAACACCTTTTGCTTCCCCGTTATCAACTAAAAGCTCTTTCACAAACCATTCATTTAAAAACTCAACATCATTTTTTAGACACTGTTCGTAAAGGGTATGAAGTATTACGTGCCCTGTTTTATCAGCCGCATAACATGTTCTTGGGAAACCTGCACCACCAAACGGTCTTTGCGCTATTCTTCCATCTGGAAGTCTTGAAAATGGAACTCCAAGGTGTTCAAGTTCATAAATCCTTTTTGGTGCTTCTGTGCACATAAATTCTATTGCATCCTGGTCTCCCAGATAATCAGAACCTTTTACTGTGTCAAATGTATGAACTTCTGGGCTGTCTGATGGGTCAACGTTTGCCAACGCCGCATTTATTCCACCCTGAGCTGCACCTGTATGTGAACGGGTTGGATAAACTTTTGTTACAACTCCAACTTTTACATCTTTTGCTTTACTTGCTTCAAGGGCTGCCATCAATCCACCACCACCGGCTCCAACAATCAAAACATCGTAATTTAACATAATCTTGCCTCCCAAAAGCATTTCTTAAAAAAAATATTATAAACTATATCATAAGCCCTATATATGTTTCTATAGATGGGACAAACCTATAAGATTAAAAATTCATTACTATCGGTTTATCTGCCTGATTTACAAAATTCAAGAATGTTGCAGCTCCAACTGGTTCTTCAACACCGTCAATAAGGTCTTCTTTCTGATATCCAAAAAGTTGCATAGCCGTTTTACAGGGGTATAGTTTTACATTAAGGTCTATTGCCTGTTGAACAAGTTGTTCTATAGAAGGAATTTTATTTTCTGCCATCATTTTTTTCATCATACTGGTGGCAAAATCCATCATTCCAGGCATTACTGTCAAGATTTGGGGTACAGGAAAAGGCATCGGCATAGCTGGATTACCTATTGGAGAAACCTTTAACTGTTTAATTTTTTCTTTATGAATTACATTTAATCCGTAGAAACTGAAAAATATACCTACTTCCATGCCCATTGCTGCAGCAGTAGTTCCAAGCATAAAAGCAGGCATTGCTTTATCTAAAGTTCCACTTAAAAGGATAATTCCAACTCTTGTTGACATTCCAACCTCTTTATATAGAAATATATTTTTTTATTTTAACATAGTTTTTATTGTAAAACCCTTAATATATCATTAAATATGGCAAAAATCATAAGTGTCCCTATCAGTGCAAATCCTATATAGGCCAGATATTCTTTTGCTTTCTCAGGTAAAGGTCTTCTGATGATTGTTTCTATAAGTAAAATCAGTATTAATCCACCATCAAGAACAGGAATTGGTAGTAAGTTAAGATATCCAAGCTGAAGGGAGATAAAACCTGTAAAAAACAGATAATTACCTATACCGCTTTCAAGTGCTCCCCCAGAATATTTAGCTATTGATATTGGGCCCCCAAGGTTATTTTTTATCTCCTGAAGTGATTTCTGCCCTGTAACTATATCTTTTAGAAAATCATACAGAAGAACTGTCATCTCTATGTTTTTCTGAATGCTTTTTTCAAAGGCTTCAACAAAACCATATTTTTTGATTTCTGCCTCATAAATCGGTGCTATTCCTATCACATATTTATTCAGCTGCTTGTTAAACTCAGGAACGACCTGCACACTGAATATCCTTTCTTCCCTTTTAACCATAAGATTTATAGGCTTTTTGTCTTTTATCGTAGATAAAACGTTGACAATCTCATACCAACTCCGAACAGGTTTTCCATTTATGGCCAGAATTATATCTCCTTCCTTTAATCCTGCTTTTGCTGCAGGGGAATTCGGTAAGATTTTGCCTATCTTAGGTGGTATTAAAGGAGATATGCCTATGGATTGTTTCGTTATATTTTCTGGGATTTCCATAGGAATTATGATTTTTTTTCCATCTCTCAGGACTTCAAGATTTACCTTCATACCGGCTTTCATAGTAATCTCAACAGTAAACTGTTTCCAGTTTTTTATAGGTTTTCCGTCTATTGCTATCACTTTATCAAAAGGCTTCAAACCCGCTTTTGCAGCCGGTGAATTAGGAACAACATATCCAACAACTACAGGTTCTTTCATATATTTAGGTTCAAAAACTCCCACCATATATGCTGCTGCCACGAGAATAACTGCAAGGATAATATTGAATAAAGGGCCAGCAAAAGCAATAAGCATCTTTTGCCACCTTGGCTTAGCTGCAAATGAACGGGGGTCTTGATAGGCTTCTTTTTCTGTTTCCCCCTGGATAGGTTCTGTCATGGAGTCTTCTCCATACATCTTCACATAACCACCCAGAGGAATAGCAGCTATTTGATAAACAGTTTCTTTACCTTTCCATCTAAATATGGGGGGTCCAAATCCAATTGAAAACACTTCCACCTTAACGCCGAACATACGGGCAAATATAAAATGCCCAAATTCGTGTATGGTAATCAAAACACCAATCATTATTAAAAATGCTATTAAGCTAAGCAATTTTACCTCCTACTGTTTTGGATTAAATTTTTAAACAGATTTTTTGTTTCTTCTATGATTGAGATAACATCCTCATAATCTTTCGGTGCTGGGAAATCCAGTTCCTGTAAAACAGTATCCACAATCTGTGGAATTTCTGTGAAATCAATTTTCTCTTCCAAAAAGAGCTGAACGGCAATCTCGTCAGCAACTGTAAGCACTATAGGGTAAGCCCCCCCTTTCTTACCAGCCTCTTTTGCTGTTTTTAGCAAGGGAAATCTGTTCTCGTCTGGTTCGTAAAACTCTAATTTTTTAATCTCAAAAAGATTTAACCTATGTGTATCTGTCTCCCATCTTTCTGGATAAGAAATCGCATAACTTATTGGTATTCTCATATCTGGATTTGAGAGATTTGCAATAATACTACCGTCTATAAATTCAACAAGACCGTGAACAATACTCTGGGGATGGATAACAGCTTCTATTTTTTCATAGGGAATATCAAATAAATAATGGGCTTCTATTATTTCCAGACCTTTGTTCATCAATGTTGCACTGTCAATGGTAACTTTTTTACCCATTTTCCATTTAGGATGATTTAAGGCTTCTTCAACAGAAATACCTTCCAGATTATCCCTTTTCCAGAAGGGTCCCCCAGAAGCTGTTAAAATAACCCTGTTTACTTCATCTTTTTTTCCACTCTGTAAACACTGGAATATAGCAGAGTGCTCGCTGTCTATAGGGATTATTTCAGAATATTTATCTTTTAGAATTTCTCCAAGGCAGATAATTGCTTCTTTGTTTGCTGTAGCAAGCCTTTTATTGTTTTTTAAAAGCAGATAGGTAGGTTTTATTCCTGCTATTCCTGCTATTCCATTTATAAACAGGTCTATATTTAGGTTTGCAATTTCCTCAAGACCTTCATCTCCACTTAGAACCTTTAGACCTGGTAAATCGGTATATTCCTTTATATACACATATTCAGGTTTAAATTCCTGTATCTGCTTTAGAAGTGTTTCTGAGACACGGGAAGCTGCAAGTAGCTTAACCTTTAGTTTATCTGGATGTTTTCTGACTATATCCAGAGTTTGAGTTCCGATAGAACCTGTAGAACCTAAGACTGCCAGCGTTTTCATCAGGATATAGCTCCAAATATATGTCCTAAGATTTCATTTTCTTCCTTTAATCCTACAAACTCAACTTTATCATTAATCACAACTTTAGGAACTGCTGCTACATTGTATTTTATTGCCATATCTGAAAACTCATAACAATCAATAGCTGTAGCTGTAATATTCTGGTTTACTATTGCAAAGCTAAACATCTTAAGCATTGTAGGAGGGCACCAGCCGCAACTTTTGGTTATAAATATTTTTATATCAACAGGCTGGTCTATTTCCTCCAGAAACTCAACAGTTCTTTCTGTCAGGTCATACTCATTTCTGGATACCATCAGTATTGTCTTTATGAAAGAAGGAAACTCTCCTCCATCTGGTTTACCCATAAATCTAATTCCAAAATCTACATCCTTTTGCTGAACTGATATACAGGGGTATCCGTGGCAATTCAATCTATCTGAAATTGTTAAATGTATTTTTTCTGATAAACCGGAAATCTCTTTTAAAAGCTCTTCTATTTCATCAGAAACAGATTTTTCATTTTTTCTTAGAATAAGTCGAACAGGTTCTATTAATTTCTCAAACTCTTTTTTAAGATTATTTTTCACTTCATCAGAAAGCATTTTCCCTCCGAAAATGATATAAATTAAGTCTTTATTATAATATAGTTAAAATCGTAAGTTTATGGGGGAATTTTATGTGTGGAATTATAGGTTATGTAGGCAAAAGAAATGCTGTTCCGGTTTTACTTTATGGACTTCAAAGACTGGAATACAGGGGATATGATTCTGCTGGTATAGCAGTTATAGATAAAACAGGAGATAAAATTATCGTTGAAAAGCAGGTAGGAAAGATAAAAGACCTTCAGGAACATCTCTGGGGAAAAAAGATAGAAGGACATATAGGACTGGGACATACCCGCTGGGCAACCCATGGAGCCCCAACAATAGAAAATGCCCATCCACATACAAGCCAGAAAGGAACAATATCTATTGTTCACAACGGAATAATAGAAAACTATATGGAATTAAAAAAAGAGCTTATGGACAAAGGTTACAAGTTCAAATCTGAAACCGACACAGAAGTTATAGCCCATCTGTTTGAGGATTTATATACAGGAGATTTACTGGAAACAACTTTTAAAGTGGCAAAAAAATTGGAAGGAGCTTATGCCGTAGGAATTATATCAACATACGAACCTGACAGGATTGTGGCAATCAAAAAAGGCAGTCCATTAATCATCGGTCTTGGGAAGGATGAAAACTTTATAGCTTCTGATATTCCTGCAGTTTTAGAATACACAAAAGATTTTATTGCCCTTGAGGATGGGGAAATTGCAGTTATCACCAAAGACGAAGTTGAAATTTATTCAATAGATGGGAAAAAACTTGAAAAAAAGCCTTTCCATGTGAATTGGGACGTTTCTGTTGCTGAAAAAGCAGGATATAAACACTTTATGCAAAAAGAAATACATGAACAGCCAAGAACTATAGCAGATACAATTTCCGGATTTAATTCATCAAAAAATGAAGAACTATTTGAAATGTTAAAAGATACCAGCAGGCTTTATATAATAGCCTGTGGAACATCTTATCATGCAGGGCTTGTAGGTAAATTCTGGATAGAAAAATTTGCCAGAATTCCTGTTGAGGTGGATTATGCCTCTGAGTATAGATACAGGGATAGAATTATAGATGAAAAAACTGTAGTGCTTGGCATAAGTCAGTCTGGAGAAACAGCTGACACCAGATTTGCCCTTTTAGATGCAAAAAAAGAAGGAGCTAAAACAATAGGTCTTGTTAATGTTGTAGGAAGTTCCTTATCCAGAGAAACTGATTACGTTTTATACACCTATTGTGGACCAGAGATTGGAGTTGCTGCCACCAAAACATTTACAGCCCAATTGGTAAGCCTGTTGTTATTCGCCCTTGAAGCAGGATTAAAAAGAGGAACAATTTCGCTTGAAGATTATGAATTTATCCATAATCAGCTTTTACATATTCCTTCAAAGGTAGAAGAAATCCTGAAAAAAGATAATGAGATTAAAGACCTTGCCCATAAATATATGAATGCAACCGATTTTCTATTTTTAGGCAGAAATATAAACTACCCAATAGCTCTGGAGGGAGCATTAAAACTTAAAGAGATATCCTATATCCATGCAGAAGGTTATCCTGCAGGGGAAATGAAACATGGCCCAATAGCTCTGATAGATGAGAAACTACCTGTAGTCTGTGTAATCCCAAAAGATAGATTTTATGAAAAGATGTTTTCTAATGTTCAGGAAGTAAAAGCCCGTAAAGGAAAGGTTTTATCTGTAGCAACAGAAAAAGATGAGGAAATCAAACAGCTTTCCGACAATATTATCTACATTCCAGAAACAATAGACCCATTATATCCTATCCTTACGGTAGTTCCTTTACAACTACTTTCTTACCACATAGCAACCCTTCTTGGAAAAGATGTTGACCAACCAAGGAACTTGGCAAAGACAGTTACAGTAGAATAATTTATATTTAGATTAGGAAATGTTCTTTTTTATTTAGGCGCTTT
>JALWLQ010000108.1:1742-3966 GCA_027084095.1 Persephonella sp. | reverse complement strand
AAACCTGATGAAAATATAATACAGATGGGAACTCTCTCAAAAGCAGTGGGTAGCTACGGAGCTTTTATCTGTGGAAGCAGCACTCTAATAAATTACCTGATTAACCGTATGAGAACCCAGATTTTTTCTACTGCTTTATCCCCTGTTCAGAATTTTATATCCCTTTCCAACCTAAACATATTAAAGAGAGAGCCTTTTAGAAGAGAGAAAATTTTAAAACTGTCAGAGTATCTCTACAGACAGGCTAAAGAACAAGGTATAAATCTAACTTATTATGGAACACCTATTCTTACCTTAATTGTAGGCGAAGAAAAGAAAGCCCTTTATATCAGGGACAGGCTGCTTGAAAAGAAACTCTTTGTTCAGGCTATCCGTCCACCAACTGTGCCACAAGGAACTTCCAGACTTAGAATTACAATTTCCTACCAACATACCGAAAACGATATAAATTATCTGGTAAACTCTTTAAAAGAAATTCTGGAGAACTACGATGGGTAGAGAAATAATAGAAGAATTTGAAAGTGAAAAAGGTATAAAAGTAGTTCTGGAATATGACTACGAAAAAGAGATATATGTAATGACCATCTACAAAGACACAGGGAAGATTGTATTTCAGGGAACGATGGATGAAATACAAAAACAGGCAGAAAAATATTTTGTAAAATCCCTCAAAGATATCAAAAACAAAATGGAAATAGCACTACTGGAAGACCTGTTTAATAGATAATAACCTTATTTTGCCTGATAAAATCAGGTTTACCATGAAAAATTCTTAGTGATATATCTCATACTTATTTCTTTTTATTTTATCTATACTGGTTAGCAATCACTAACTCAGGAGGTTAATATCAATGCTTATAGAAAGATTTTATGTTGGAGATGGAATATCCCATATATCTTATTTAGTTACAGGTCAAACAAAAGCTATAGTTATTGACCCTAAAAGAGATGTAGATGATTACATCCAGAAAGCAAAAGAACTGGGAGTAAAAATTGAAGCCATACTGGTAACACATCTCCATGCTGATTTTATAGGTGGACATTATGAACTTGCTGAGAAAACAGGAGCAAAGCTGTATCTTCCAGCAAAGCAAAACAGCAAAAGAGAACACATTCCTGTTCAGGAAGGAGACACAATCCAGATAGAAAGCATAAAAATAGATGTTTTAGATACCCCTGGACATACTCCTGAGCATGTATCTTATGTATTTACAGATTTATCCCGTGGAGAAGAGCCTGCTGCTGTTTTTACAGGAGATACTCTTTTTGTTGGTGATGTTGGAAGACCTGATTTATTCCCAGATAAAAAAGAGGAACTTGCAAAAGCGTTATATAACTCTCTGCAGAAACTTATGAGATTACCTGAATTTGTAGAGGTTTATCCTGCACATGGAGCAGGAACTCTCTGTGGTAAAGCATTGTCCACAAAAAGAAGTTCTACTATAGGATATGAAAAGAAATTTAATAAACTTTTATCCCTTTCAGAAGAAGATTTTATAAAAACCCTTCTTGAAGGAATGCCACCTGCACCAGACCATTTCAAAAGATGCTCTAAGATAAATGAAGAAGGTGCCATATTCCTTTCTAAACTCAGTTCTCCAAAGCCTTTATCTGTTGAAAAATTTGAAAATCTTATGGATGAGGACAGAATTATTCTGGATACAAGACATTATCTTACATGGATTGGAGGTCATATCCCTAATTCTCTAAGCATGGATTACAGATTTATGCCTTTCTCTCTATTTGCTGGATGGATACTTGACCCAGAAAAAGAGATTTTGCTTGTTACAGACAACAGCAATGAAGTTGACGATATAGCTATTAAACTGAGAAGGGTTGGTATAGATAATATTGTAGGATATCTTGAAAATCACACATTTGCGTGGGCAAATGCAGGAAAAGCTATAAAATCATTTAAAGCCCTGTCCCCAGATACACTGGAAGATAAACTTAACACAGAGAGTATACTCCTTCTGGATGTCAGGTCTAAATCTGAATTGAAAAATGGAAATATAGAAAGCTCTGTAAATATTCCACTACCAGAGCTTAGAGATAGATATAATGAGCTTGACAGAGATAAAGAGATAGTTATCTACTGCGGTGTAGGACCAAGGGGAGCACTGGCTGCAAGTTTACTGGAAAAAGCTGGATTTGAAAATATATCTGTTCTGGCAGGTGGTTTCACAGGTTGGAGTAATTATAAGAAATCTCCTCTGGTTTGTGG
>JALWLQ010000108.1:0-1642 GCA_027084095.1 Persephonella sp. | reverse complement strand
AAATGTCCCCGGGCGGATTCGAACCGCCGACCTCGAGATTAGGAATCTCGCGCTCTATCCTTCTGAGCTACGGGGACTTATTTTTCAGGTAAAAGCTGAACTTCTGTGTAATTATTATCACCAAAATATTTTTTCAGATAGTTATCTACTTTTCTTTTGGTAACTTTCTTGATATTATCCAGATACTCTATATCATATTTTACATCCCCAGCAACTGAAGCTGCATATCCGAGAGCTTCTGCATCATGAACGACTTCTTCACGGGAAAATACTTCACTATTTATAATCTTGTTTTTTGCATTTTCCACAACTTCTTCTGGAATACCATTTTTTCTGTAATCATTTATTATTTTGAATAATTCTTTCTTAACTTTATCAACCTTCTCAGGTTCAGTTACAAAGAAGAAAAGAAACTGGCTTGTTCCTCTATGGGATAGATATCCTCCAAAGACAGCCTGAACCAGCCCTGTTTCTCTGAGTTTCTGATAAAGCACAGATGTTCTACCACCTGAAAAAATCTCTTCCAGAACCCTCGCTGTATAGCTATCTTTATCTTTTATAGGTGGTGCCTGCCATCCTATCGCAACATAAGCCCTTGTTATTTGAGGTTTTCTCAGGATTTTTTTTCTTACCTCTTTTTGAGGAGGTTCAAGGGGCACTTTAGGTGGTTTGTAGTATTTGCCTTTTACTGTGCCAAATGTTTCTTTTATCTTTTTTAGCACTTCATCTTTATCTATATTTCCAACAACTACAATATAAGTGTTAGAAGGGACATAGTAAGAGTAGAAATAATGTTTCACAAGTGGTTCATCAAATTTTTCTATGGTTTCTCTATATCCTATTACAGGATGTTTATAGTTGCTTACTTTATATGCCAGCTTGTTATAAGTATCCCATAAAGCACTCTTTGGATTATCCAGATGTCTGTTTAATTCCTCTAAAACAATGGGTTTTTCTTTTTCTATCATTTTCTGGGAAAGTGTTGGGGCAGTGGTCATATAGTAGAGATACTGAAGGGACTGCTCCCAGAATGGTGCTGCTATTTCTATATGATAAAAAGTAAAATCATAACTGGTGGCTGCGTTAATACTACCGCCTTTTTTCTCAATTTCTTTTTCTATTTCGCCAGGCTTTGTATATTTTGTTCCATTAAACAGCATATGCTCAAGAAAATGGGATAATCCCCTTTCATTATCCTTCTCAAATACAGAACCAACTCCAAACCATACCTGTAGTGCTACAGCCTGTGTATCTTTTCTCTCTTTTATTATGGCTGTTGCCCCGTTATCCAGTTTTTCTATGTATATATGTTTTTCCTCAAGCAGTTTGTCTGCTTTTGCTATAGTTATACCCATAATTAACCCCACAAAAATTATTAATATCTTTTTCATTTTTCCACCTGCTGTTTTTGATAAGCTTCCTGTAGTTTTTCCTCCACCTCTTTAATCCATGTATCCCTTCTTATAACTTCATCTGCTGTTTCTTTATGTAAAAGTTCATAATTATTCAGTTTTGTTTCTATTTCATAAAAATCCTCAACAATTCTGATAGAGGGAAAAAATTTTATGACTTGTTTATACTCAAAAAATTGCACTCCTTTATTTATCATATAATTTTTTATCTTCTGGTCAAAAAGTCCATT
>JALWLQ010000107.1 GCA_027084095.1 Persephonella sp. | reverse complement strand
GCCATATTTTTGAAAAATCAAAATCAATTGAGCAATTTTTCAGGTCTAATTTCACAACTTCGTCTGTTGCATCTATTAGTTTTATGTATCTTCCACCAATAAGTTCATAAGCCTTTGCAAGTTTTTCATCAGGATATACCAGAATGTAGTATTTAACCCCTTCTCTTTGATAAATCTCAAATTTCAGTTTCTCATCCTTTTCCTGTGTTGATTTTGAAATAACTTCAAAAATCATAGATGGGGCTTTTGTTATATATGGCTTATCATCAATAGGATAACAAATTACCAGATTATCAGGTTGAACGACAGTATCTTCGCTAATTTTCCAGTCAACAGGTAAAAGAGCTTTACATTCCTTGCAGTTTTTTAAAAGTTCTTCCAACTGCCAGGCTATTTTATTGCTGACTATTTGATGTTTTAAAGTAGGAGCAGGGGACATAGCAAATGGAATTCCCTCTATTAACTCCCACCTGCCTTCCCAGTTTTTATAATCTTCGTAAGTATAATGGGGCAAGTATTTCTCAGCCAACATTGATTTTTATACCTCAACAATTTTCCTAAAACTTAATATATATTTTGCGATTCCCCTGTCAAACAAATTTTAAATCTCATAAAGTCTCATAGCTTTTCTAACTTCTTTCATATTGCTTTCTGCTATTTCTCTACATCTTAAGGTGCCTTCAATGAAGAATTTTTCATATTTCTCATAATCCTTTTCAATTTCTTTTCTTTTTTCCCTAATAGGTTCTAAAAATTTGTTAAGGTTCTTTGCCAGTATTTTTTTACAATCTGTGCAACCGATTTCTGCTGTTCTACATTTCTGGTCTATATCTTTAAGTAGATTTTCATCCTTAGTGAAGATTTTGTGGTAGTCATAGACTATACAAACATCTGGATTTCCTGGGTCTGTTCTCCTTATTCTTTGGGGGTCTGTTTTCATCTGCATTGTTTTTTTGTTTACTTCTTCTTCGCTATCGGAAAGATAGATGGCGTTGTTATAGGATTTAGACATCTTCCTGCCGTCTATTCCTGGTAGTTTTGCTGCTTCTGTAAGTATGGCTTCAGGTTCTGGGAATATTTCGTCATACAGATTATTAAATCTTCTTGCTATTTCCCTTGTAAGCTCTATATGTGGGAGCTGGTCTTCACCGACAGGCACACCTTCCGCTTTATAAATAAGAATATCAGCAGCTTGCAGAACCGGATAAGCCAGAAAACCCAGTGTGTCTATATCTTTGCCTACATCTCCTTTCTCAAGATTGTCAATAGCTTCTTCTACAATTTTTTTATTTATTCCAAACTTAATTAACACTTCTTTTAGATACTCAAAATTAATACCTTTCTGATTATAAAAAGCCCTGTGAAAAGCTTCTCTTAAATATTCCTCAAATATTTTATTTTTTTGTTTTCCTGTTGCCTTCTCCAGAGCTTCATCAAAGCTTTCAGGAGGTGGAGCCTGATTAATTTTTACCTGTTTTCCAAGTAGAAAATCCCTCAGATACTGGTAAAAAAGGTTAAACTTCAGGTCTTTATAAGAAGGGTTTAATTCAAGCCAGCTTTTTGGTGTAATCATAGAAAATAGTAGAGCAAGTTCTGAGTGTTGTTTTACTCCGGACTGGATAAACAAAGTTGCTTTCTTAGGATCTATCCCACAAGCAAGCCAGTCTATAATCATCTGTTTTATGTTTTCTTTCAAATCCTCTGTGTTTTTGTATTTATTGGTTAAAGCATGCCAGTCTGCAACAAAAAAATAGCAGTCGTGTTCATCCTGAAGTTTTAACCAGTTTTTTATAACACCAAGATAATGCCCCAGATGGAGTTTTCCTGTAGGTCTCATTCCACTAACAATCTTTTTCATTCCTCAACCTCCGTTTATTTGGAAAAATTATATAACAATCCACAGGTTGCAGGAATGTTGCAACACTGTTGCAACATTTAATCAAAATGCAACACGTAAAAATCTATCTTTTTTATTTAAGTTATTGATTTTTCTGCAAATTCCTCTTTGGCACAGTTATTGTTCTTAATAAGATACACCATTAAAACGGGAGGTTTTTAATCATGGCAACATTAAGGGAACTTATGCAATTACCAGGAGCTGTTGCAGCAGGCATTTATGACGACCACGGAAATCTTGTTGCATATGCCGGAGATATTTCAGAAAAAGCTGCCGAGATTGCAGCGCTGATGGCATCAGCAAACAAAGCAGTAGCCAATATGCAGGCAAAAGGATGGACAGAGTATACAGGGAAAGAAGGGTTTTTCCCTGTTCAGGGATTTGCTGTCGCAGCAGGGAAATATGCAGCATGTATAGCCGGTAATGTGGGAGTTTTTGTAGAGCTGGATAAAGCAGATTTTGACAAAATCTGGGAAACAATAATGCCATAAATCAAAAAAGGAGGTAGTTATCATGGCTGATTTAAAAAAATTATTAGGAATAAAAGGTGTTTTTGCTGCAGGACAATTTAATGATGATGGGACACTTGCAGCATTTGAAGGAGATATTTCGGAAGAAGAAGCAGCAATGGCAGCTGAGATGTGTGCTGCTAATAACGCAATGGCGAAAATGCAAACAGACGGATATACGGCATTTTCAGGACAGGAATGGACCCCACTTAAAGGATGGGCACTTGCAGGACCAAAATATTCTGTATGTGTTGCAGGTAATGTAGGTGTTTTTGTAAAAAATGATGAAGTCTCATTTAATGAAGTATTCCAAGCATTACTTTCCCAATAAAAAATTAAAGGGGCTTTTTAGTCCCTTTTTAAAGGAGTTTTAAGATGCCAAAATTTTTATCAGAAGAATGGATAAAGGCTTACGCTGAAGAATGGAACAAGAATGAAAAGCTCAAAGATGGTCTAAAAAAGTTTAATGCAACAATCAAATACTACATAGAAGGTTCAGATCAACCTCCTGTATATGTAAAGGTAGAAAAAGGAGAAGTAGTTGAATCAGGACTTGCACCGGACATGAAATATGATTTTGAGATGTGGGCAACCCCTGAAGACTGGAAAATACTTGCAACAGGAGAGATGGGACCTAAAGCAGCAATGCTCACCAAAAAGCTGAAATTTAAAGGTTCAATGATAACAGCAATGAAATATATGGGTCCATTTGAAGAAAGCTTAAGAATGATGAGTAAAATCCCCACAGAGTGGTAATTTTTTTAGAAAAGTATTATATTTAGTTATAGAAAGATAAAAAATTATATTCTGGTTAAAATCATGGACTTGCGTATTCTTGATAGTGTAACGGAGGGGATTATCTTCGTTACCAAAGAAAGAAAAATTGGGTATATCAACAAAGTTGCCCAGAAAGTTGTTAATCGTAAAGTAGGAGAAGATTGTTACGGACTTTTTTCTATTTGTGAAAATAACTGTCCTCTGGAAAAAGACCTGAAAAAAGTTGATGCCTTTGATGTTAAGCTTTCCTGCTGTAATGAAAAAACCGTATGTCATAGTATCACACCTGTTTTTGATAACGGTGAGTTTATAGGTCTGTTAGAGGAGTTTAAAGACTCTTCCAAAATGACAGATTATATAAAAGAGTTAAAGAAACAGAAAGAATTCACAGAAGTAATTCTGGACTCAATTGTAGATGCGATAGTTGTAATAAATAACAACGGGGAGATAATCCATTACAATGAAGTTGCACGACAGATTTTATGTAGAGAAATTTCCGATATAAAAGGATTTAATATTGAAAATTTGATTGGAATCTCACTGAAAAATCTACCACCTGAAGGTGAAAGGGAAGATATCCATATAGAAACACCTGCTTATGGCAGAATAAAAGTATCCCTGATGATAACATCTCTGAAAGAAGGGGAAGGCAAAGTTATATCTTTTTATATGCTCCCAGAATGTATGATAAATCAAGAAGTTAAAGGAAGAATCATCTCAAAAAATCCAGAGTTTGTGTCCGTCATAGAAATGGCAAAAACGGTGGCAGATACAACTGCCACCATCCTTATAGAAGGGGAAACAGGCACAGGCAAAAGTGTCCTTGCAAAATATATACACACTCTTTCTTCAAGGAGAGATAAACCATTTATCAAAATAAACTGTGCTGCAATCCCTGAAAACCTACTTGAAAGTGAACTTTTTGGATATATGAAGGGAGCGTTTACTGGTGCTAATAAAGACAAACCCGGAAAAATAGAACTTGCAGAAGGTGGAACACTATTTTTAGATGAGATAGGAGATATGCCGATTTACCTACAATCTAAACTCCTGCAGCTTTTGCAGGATAAAGAATTTGAAAGGCTGGGAGATATAAAAACAAGAAAGGCAAATATAAGGGTAATTGCAGCGACAAACAAAGATTTACGGGAGCTAATTGAAAAAGGAGAGTTTAGAGAGGATTTATATTACAGATTAAAAGTAATATCCCTTAAAATTCCGCCGCTGCGGGAAAGAAAAGAGGATATTCCTGCACTGGTAAACTATTTTATTGATAAATATTCAGAAATTTATAGAAGAACCATAAAAGGTATTTCCCCAAAAGCAATGAAAATGCTCCTTGAGTATGACTATCCGGGAAATATCAGAGAACTGGAAAATATGATAGAAAGGGCAGTTATAGTTTGTAATAGCAAAACTATCACAGAAAAAGAACTACCTGAGGATTTAATCGCAAAGAAACCTTTCCGAAAGTCGGAAAAAATGATAAAAAAAGAGCCATCAGAAAAAGAAAAAATACGTCAGGTTTTAATTTCAACCAATGGGAATAAATCCTTAGCAGCTAAAATTCTGGGGATACACAGAACAACCCTCTGGAGAAAAATAAAAGAGTATGGATTACAGATATAAATCCCTCTAAATCAGAGTTTGCCTACCCTTTTAAATTTTATACCACAAATGGTATCATATATACTTCTATATCAATTACTTCAAGGGAGAGAAAATGGTTGCAAACGTTTTGCTGAAATACTGGAAAATTTTTCTGGCAGTGGGAATTTTACTTGCTGTAGGTGGTTTATTTATTCCAAATGAAATAGCATCAAAGATAGTAGAATTTACAGGATTTGCTATACTTGCCCTTACTGCTTATGTCCTCGGATACAAAATGGCAACTGATGAAGCAGAAAAATATATAAAATCAGAGATGGAAAAACTGGCCAAAAGGGATATCAGATACAAAATAGCTGGAGACAAAATGATTAAAAACCTTAAAGGGAAAATTGGATAATGTCAGATCTGGCAAAAAATAATAAAACAGTAAAAGTAAAACAACTTAGAAAATTTTTAAAAGAAAAATACCCTAACAAACAGGTTGCAGAGATTTATCTGGAAGTTTTAGAAAATTTTGAGGACGATGAATTAGTTCCTGACCTTATTCTTGAAAATCTACTTTTGGATGAAGAAGATTTCAGGGTGGACACCTAAATGAAAAAGCACTCTAAAACCCTATTTGCAGGAATGATAGGTAATGTTTTAGAGTGGTATGATTTTGTTGTTTATGGTTTTCTGGCTGTTATTATTGGTGAATTATTTTTCCCTTCTTCAGACCCTATGGTTTCATTGCTCAAATCCTTTGGTGTTTTCGCCGTTGGATTTGTTATGCGTCCTGTAGGAGCAATTTTATTCGGTCATATTGGAGACAAATACGGCAGAAAAAAGGCCTTAACCATATCCATAATAATGATGGCTGTATCCACAACAGCCATAGGGCTGCTTCCTACTTATGCTCAGATAGGAATTCTTGCGCCTACTCTTCTGGTTATTCTTAAGCTACTACAAGGATTGTCTGTTGGCGGTGAGTATACAACGTCTGTTTCTTTTATTGTTGAGCATGCACCTCAGGATAAAAGAGGGCTGTTTGGAAGTGTAGGGATTTTAGGAGCTGTTGTTGGTATCCTTCTTGGTTCAGCTTCAGGAGCAGTAATTACAAAGATTCTACCTGAAGAAGACCTTTATGCCTGGGGTTGGAGAGTTTTATTTTTTACAGGAATTTTGCTTGGGCTCGTAGGATACTATGTTAGAAAAAATATAGATGAAACTCCAAAATTTATGGAGCTGGAATATGAGGAGCTAATAGACCAAAATCCCGTTTTAGATGTGTTTAAAAAGGCATACAAAGAATTTATAAAAACATTTTCTTTGAGCACATTTCAGGCAGTAGGATTTTATACAATATTTGTTTATATAGCCAACCATCTTGCTGTATTCGTTAAGTTTCCCAAATCAACAGCATTGACAATAAATACCATCAGTATGATTATTCTTGCTGTTTTAATCCCATTCTTTGGATGGCTTTCGGACAAGATTGGAAGAAAGCCTATAATACTGGCATCCACAGGTTTAACCATTATTCTAGCATATCCGTTGTTTAAGTTTATTTCTTCAGGTAGCGTTGAAAATGCCTTAATAGGTCAGATTTTATTTGCAATAGTTGTTGCAGGATTTATGTCTATACTGCCGACAACACTTGTTGAGATATTCCCAACACAGATCAGAAATAGCGGTTATTCTATTGGATACAATCTGCCTTTTGCAATATTTGGGGGGACTGCACCTTTAATCGCCACATATCTTATTAAAGTTACCGGAAATATCAATTCCCCTGCCTTTTATCTGATTTTTGCTGCCACAATCGCATTTCTGGCAGGTATAACACTAAAAGAAACTGCAAAAGAGCCGTTAAAATAATGAGTAACAGAGTATTTATAGCCGAACTTCTTCAGGATTTACCGTTATGGATTGCCATTATTATGAGTGTTTATCCTGAGTATCAAAATGAGTATGTTTTTCTGATTTCTCTGGGTATTGGTGTCGGTGCAACTATATTTATCCTGAAAGAGATGAAAAATGGTAATTACAGCTATGAAACATTATTTAACAAATCATCTGAGGCTGTTCCGTTCTTGATTTATGCATTTTTATTACTAATTGTTTTAATTATCCTAACTTTTCAAGAAAGGCTTTATATGGACACAATTGTTTGGATATATCTGGTTGTTGGTGGTATCGGTGAGATTTTCTTTATGAGGAAAGCAGAAAATTAGCTAACTATCTGGCAGAATTGTTCAAAATCTTCCTTCGTATCTATACCCAGCGTATCCTTTGAGGCTTTGATTACCTTGATACGATAACCATTTTCAAGAAGTCTTAGCTGTTCTAACTTTTCTATCCGTTCATAGGTCGTCTGGGATAGTTTAAAGGCAAAATCCATCAGTGCTTCTTTTCTATACCCGTAAACCCCGATATGTTTTAAGACAGGGGTTTCAAAATTTTTAATCATCTGGGAAAAATCTATATCCCGATAAAAAGGAATAGGACTGCGGGAAAAATACAGGGCATATCCTTTTTTATCAATAACTACTTTGACGACATTGGGATTTAGATAGTCTTCCTCGTTCTGAATAGGATAGGCAAGGGTTGATATCTGGGCTTCATTAAGGGCTTCTATTACCTTCTCTATGTCTGAAGGTTCAAGAAGGGGTTCATCTCCCTGAACATTTATTATTTTTTCTTCCTGTAAGTTTTTTGCCACATATGCAACCCTATCACTTCCGCTATTCAGGTCAGAGGGGGTTAAAACTGCTTCTATTGGAGAATTTTCAAATATATCTGCTATTTCCTGACTATCTGTTGCTACAATAACACGGCTGGCATTTTTTACCCTGAGGCAGTTTTCTGCTGTCCATTGAATAACAGGCTTCCCCTTCACATGAAGGAGAAGCTTGTTTTTTAGTCTTGTTGAGCCTTTTCTGGCAGGGATAATTATTACAGCCAATTTATCTTCCGATTATTCCTTCCACTGGAGATGAAGCCGAAGCATACATTTTCTTAGGTATTCTACCTGCAAGGTAGGCAAGTCTTCCTGCAATTACTGCATGTTTCATTGCGACAGCCATTTTTATAGGGTCTTTTGCCTGTGCGATAGCTGTATTCATCAGAACACCATCAACTCCAAGTTCCATAACTATAGCAGCATCTGAAGCTGTTCCTATACCTGCATCAACAATAACAGGAACATTAACAGCCTCTTTTATGAAAAGAATGTTATATGGATTTTGAAGACCAAGACCTGAACCAATTGGAGCCGCAAGTGGCATAACGGCAGCACAGCCTATTTCTTCAAACTTCTTAGCCATTATTGGGTCATCTGTTATATAAGGTAGAACGGTGAAACCTTCTTTTACAAGGATTTCTGCTGCTTTTAAGGTTTCTATCATATCTGGATAAAGTGTTTTCTGGTCGCCAATAACTTCAAGTTTGACAAATCCATGTCCAAGAGCTTCCCTGGCAAGCTTAGCAGTTAAAACAGCTTCTTCTGCTGTATAACATCCAGCTGTATTTGGAAGTATCATTACTTTTGATGTATCTATGTAATCAAGAAGGTTTGGCTTGTTGGGGTCTGTTATGTTAACTCTTCTGACAGCAACAGTTATCATCTGTGCTCCAGAGGCTTCTGTTGCTTTTGCTGTTTCCTCAAAATCCTTATATTTACCTGAACCAACAATAAGTCTTGATGTAAACTCTCTGTCACCAATTACTAATTTGTCTTCTTGCAGAAATTTTTCTAAATCAAACATTTAGCAACCTCCGTTTTGACTTTGGTTAAGACAATTTAATTATAATACATAATGTTTCGAATAATTTATGAGATATATCTATGTTATGTTATATAAAGAGGTTCTCCTTTTTTCATAATATGGGTTTTTACATTTAGAGTTTGGTCTATTTTATCCTTGAATGTTTGTATTATTTCAGCTTCTCCATGAACTATATTTATCAGTTCTGTATTTTCAAAGTTAGAAAGCCATTCAAGTAAAACAGGCTGGTCTGCATGGGAAGAAAATCCGTTTATTGTATAAATTTTAGCTTTGACAGCAATTTCTTCCCCATAGATTTTGACTGTTTTTGCTCCATCTATTATTTGTCTTCCAAGGGTTCCTTTGGCCTGATATCCCACAAATATAACTGAACTCTCAGGTCTCCATAAATTATGCTTAAGATGATGTTTAATTCTACCCCCTGTACACATACCACTTCCTGCCAGTATAATTGCACCACTATCAATTGCGTTTATAGCCTTTGACTCCTCTACGGTAGTTGTAAAATGGACATAGGGAAATATAAATGGATTTTCCCCTTGCTCTACCATTTTTTTTGTAGCCTCATTGAAATACTCTGGAAATTGAAGAAATATTTTAGTTGCAGATATAGCAAGGGGACTGTCCAGAAACACTTTACATTTTGGGAGTTCTCCCCTGTCATACATGTGTCTTAACACATAAAGAATTTCCTGAGACCTTTCAAGTGCAAAGGTAGGGATAACTATATTTCCCCCTCTTTCAAAACTCTCTATAACAGCCTGTTTAAATTCTTTTATAGTTTCTTTTAAACTTCTATGTTTCCTATTTCCATAAGTAGCCTCTGTGAATATAATCTGTCCATTTTTTGAAAATTCTAATGGTTTTATAATTAATCTTTCCTTCATTCCCAGGTCGCCAGAAAAGATTATACTTTTCCATTTATCATTTATTTTTACATCTATCTGAATATAAGCTGACCCCAGAATATGCCCTGCGTTCTTAAAAGTGATTTTCAGATAGTCTGTTAATTCAAGGGTTTGATGATAATCTAAGGTTATCTTAAAATGCTCCATAGCTTCATAAACATCATCCTCATCATACAAAGGAGGTGGAACATCTTCAGGATGTCCCCGTCTAAGAGCCTTTTTATATTCTGTCCTGTATTCTTCCTCCATAACCTTAGCTGCATCAAGAAGCATTATACGGGCTATATTTTTGGTAGGAGCTGTAGATATAATTTTTCCTCTAAATCCTCTCCTAACCAAAAGAGGTATTCTGCCTATATGGTCAATGTGGGCATGGGTTACTATCAAATAATCTACTTTCTTGGGATTAAATCCAAAATCTTCGTAATTATGTTTTTCATCATGCCCTTGAAACATACCACAATCTACTAATATCTTGAGATTACCTACTTCAATAAGATGACAAGAACCTGTTACTGTTTCTGCAGCACCAAAAGAGCGAACCACCACTTTATCAATCATTTTAATCCTCCTAATGATGATGATGAACTAAACCTAAACCTCGAAGGATAAGCCATATCCCAAGAATTATAACTATTACCCCTGAAAATGAAGCCACTCTCTTTCGGAGTTTTGGACTGAGAACCTGAAATAACTTACTGGCAAAAAGCATGGCAGGCACAGTTCCCAATCCAAATGCAAGCATGACAAGCATTCCTTTTAAGGGAGAACCTTCAAAAATAGCCTGCATTAAAAACGCATACACCAGGGGACAGGGTAAAAATCCATTAAACATTCCCAGAAAAAAGGGATTTTTTCTAAATTTAGCTAAGATTTCGCTGATAGTAATAAAAATAAGGTCTAAGCCAGGAATACCTTTTTCTTTTATATTTCCAGTTATCTGTAGCCCAAATATAACCATTGCAATGCCGAGGAAAATAGAAAGGGATTTTTGAAAAAGCTGAAACTCAATTTTATGAAAAAACATACCAGCATATCCTGCAACGAAACCAAGGAACATATAAGAAAAAATTCTTCCTGCACTGTAAAGGAGATTACCAATTAACCATGAACGGTGTTGGATTAAAGGAGGTATAAAACCGCACATTCCAATGCAGTGATAGGAACCAAGAAATCCTGCCAGACTTATGAGAAGATATTTAAGCAATTACTTCCTCCTATTCATCTTCCAAAAATAATAATATAACTATCTTATTTCTTGGGCAATGTAATAAAATAATTTAATAAAAAGGAGGCGAAGTTGAAAATAGTTTTCTGGGGAACACCAGATTTTGCAGCAGAAAGTCTAAAAGCCCTTCTAAACTCCAAACATCAGGTTGTTGGAGTTGTTACACAGCCAGATAAACCTAAAGGAAGGGGCAAAAAACTAACTCCCCCACCGGTAAAAGTTGTTGCACAGGAAGCAGGTATTCCTGTTTTTCAACCTGAAAAAGTAAAAAATAATAAAGAGCTTTATGAGAAACTTAAAGAACTAAACCCTGATATATTTGTAGTAGTTGCCTATGGGAAAATATTACCTAAAGAAATTATAGAACTTCCAAAACACAAAACAATCAATGTTCATGCATCTTTACTTCCGGAATACAGGGGTGCTGCACCTATCCATAGAGCAATAATGGAAGGAAAAGAAAAAACAGGTGTTTGTATAATGGAAATAACCGAAGAATTAGATGCTGGTGATATATATGAATGTGTTGAGGTTCCAATAACCCCGCAAGATGATATTGTCTCCCTGCACGATAAACTGGCATCAGAGGGAGCAAAACTACTTGTAGAAGTTCTGGACAAAATAGAAAAAGGAGAAATAACAAAAATACCACAGGAACACAGCAAAGCAACCTATGCAAAGCCAATACAAAAAGAAGAGGGGAAAATAGACTGGAGTAGACCTGCAAAAGAAATATTTAATCAAATTAGAGCACTGAAGGTCTGGCCTAAAGCATTTACAAAATTTAGAGATAAAGAAATCAAAATACTTGATGCCCAAATAATAGATGAAAATTCCAGAGGAAAAGCAGGTGAAATAGTTGATATAGTAAAAGGAAAAGGGTTTACTATCCAGACAGGGAAGGGACAATTACTTATTACAAAAGTCCAATTCCCTAATAGCAAGGCAATAAGCGGAGATGAGGCTGTTAGAGGGTATCATATTAAAAATGGAGAAATTATGGAATAGATTTTTGATGGAAATCAATTCTAAAATATATTAGATACCATATTTTAATATTATATAAGGATTTATATAATGAAAGAAAAAAATAAGTTTGTGATTTGGGGTAGAAATCCCATAATAGAAGCTTTAAGGGCAGGTAAAAGTATAGAAAAAATATTAATGGCACACGATACCCACCTGCCTAAGGAGTTAATTAAACTATCTGAAAGGAATAAGGTAAAAATTCAAAAAGTTCCACGAAAGAAAGTTGAAGAAATTGCTGGAACTAAGAAAACACAAGGGGTTGTAGCTATACTCAGTCCCATTCAATACTGGAATGAGAATGACCTTATAGATGAGATTATAGAGAAACAAGGGGTTTTACTGGTAATGGACCATATAACAGACCCTCAAAATGTAGGTAATATGATAAGAACAGCAGAAGTCTTGGGGGTGGGTGGAATAGTTATCCCACGGGAAAGAAGTTCTCCTATTAACGAGGTTGTAGTAAAAGCATCTACAGGAGCAGTCTTTCATCTTCCCATAACAAAAGTAGGTAGTTTACGTCAATTTTTAGATAGATTTAAGAAAAAAGGTGGGTGGGTAATGGTCGTAGAAAAAGGGGGAAAACCTATTCACAAACTTAACTTTCCTTTTCCTCTTGCTGTAGTTTTGGGTTCAGAAGGTAAAGGCGTTTCTAAATCTGTTATAGATACAGCAGATATTATAGCAACTATACCTATGAAAGGGAGGGTAACATCCTTAAATGTTTCTTCAGCCACAGCTATAGCTTTATGGGAAGTAGCTAAGCAGTTATGGATAAATTAGATGATTTTTGTCATAAAAATTTTGATTTTGTAATAAAGATAGTGCAAAATAAATAAGATGTAGCGTTTGTTAGAAATAACTAACGTATATACTAAAGAGGAGGTATAAAATGGCTGAAGAAAAAGTTAGCAGACGGGACTTCCTCCTGTATGCCATGGGAGGATGGGCTGCTGTAGGGCTTGGCGGTGTTTTATACGCCATGTATAAAACATGGGAGCCTTTACCAGAAGTAAAAGCAGCTGGTATTGTCAAGTTTGACCTTTCAAAAGTAGCACCTGGACAACTTAAAGTTGTTCAGTGGAGAGGGAAGCCGGTCTTTGTTCTACACAAAACTCCGGATATGAAAAAGTGTGATAACAGGACTATAGCAGGGGAATACACAGTTGTTGTTGGAATATGTACCCACCTGGGTTGTATTCCTAACTGGGAAGCTGATAAAAAGATATTTAAATGTCCATGTCACGGTGGTGAATTTGACGCCTGTGGAGTAAACATATTTGGTCCTCCTCCAAGACCTCTTGAAATACCTCCATTTAAACTGGAAGGGAAAACTATTGTTTTAGGGGAAACAGGCCCCGAATACGAAAAAATGATGAAAGGTTAGGAGGATAGGTGATGGAGAAAAAAGGCGGATTAATGGAATGGCTTGATAAAAGGCTCGCCGTCAACGCTTTGTGGCGAGTGTTAATGTCAGAGTATTACATTCCTAAAAATATTAACTGGTTATGGAGTTCTGGTGTTCTTACTATTCTGGTTTTTGCTATTCTGGTGGTTTCTGGAATATTTGTACTTATGTATTACAAACCTGATGCGAAACTTGCTTTTGATAGCGTAAACAAGACAATTATGCTTGATGTTTCGTTTGGTTGGGTGTTTAGACATGTTCATGCTGTAGGTGCATCTATTATGTTCCTGGTTCTATTTATTCATATGGGTAGAGGTATTTATTACGGTTCATATAAAGCTCCCAGAGAAGTCCTTTGGGTAACAGGTTTTATCCTGTTTGTCTTAATGTCTGCTACAGCTTTCACAGGATATCTTCTCCCTTGGGGACAGATGTCTTACTGGGCTGCTCAAACTATTACAACATTATTCTCTAAAATCCCATTTATTGGACCTGACCTTGTTATCTGGATTAGAGGTAACTATATAGTTGCAGACGCTACACTAACAAGGTTCTTCGCATTACACGTAACATTATTGCCAGCTCTTATTGCTGTATTTACTGCAATTCACCTGTATGCTCTTAGAATAGTTGGTTCTAACAACGAAGATGGAATACCAATGACAAAAGAAGAAAAGAAAGAAAAAGGAATTCCTTTCTGGCCTGTATTTATGTCTAAAGAATACTTCATTATGTCATTATTCCTGTTCTTCTTCTTCTATCTTGTATTCTTTAACTACAACTTTGCTATGGACCCAATTAACTTCCAGCCTGCAAACTATTTACAAACACCACCTCACATTTATCCTGAATGGTATTTCCTTTCATTCTATGAAGTATTAAGAGGATTTTTCTTTAGTGAAACACTGGGACTTATAGGATTTGTACTGTCTATGTTTATACCTTTATTCTTACCATGGTTAGATACTTCTCCATATCCTTACGTAAGTGGTAAACACAGACCACTTTTCAAAATCATGTGGTGGATTTTTGTTGCTGATTTTATAGCACTAACAATACTTGGTAAGCTGCCACCTACAGGCCTGTTCGCATGGCTTGGTTTTATAACATCTATTATTTACTTTGTATTCTTCCTTTCACTTCCAATTATTTCAGCAATTGAGAAAAGAAAGGCAGCTTCTGGAGGTGGGCAATAATGAAGGATTTAAAAATATTTATAGTTATAGCAATTATCGTAGGGATAACCTATTGGGGTATAGAGCCTTTAGCACATGGTATTATGCATAAGCATATAGAGGAAGCTATAGAAAAATATCACTTGCCAGATTATAATTTCTCAGACCTGGGACCTACCCCTCCTTTAGATGGAAATGCTGAACAGGGTAAGCAAAACTTTCAAATGTTTTGTGCTTCCTGCCATGGACTTAAAGCTGATGGAATAAAAGCTCCAATGGACCCAAAAACTGCAGCTGCATCTTTTGGTGTAGTTCCTCCTGACCTATCTAATGTGGCTTCATTTACAGATGAAAAATTCCTTTTCCACTTTATCAAAGACCCTGCAAAGGCGTCTGAATTTAAAAAGATAGCTATGCCTGCAATGGGACTTAATGATGAACAAATTGCAGATATTATTGCTTATCTCAAATCAACAGCTAAAAAATTAGAAGGAAAAGAACTTGTTAAAGAAGCCTGTGGAAGATGTCATAGTATTAAGTATCAGAAAGTATACGCAGAAACTCCACCAGAAAATCTGAAAAAATATCTTGGTAAAGTTCCTCCTGACTTATCTATAATAATGAAAGCAAAAGGAGAAGAATATATTGCAGCTTTTATTAACAAACCTCAGGCTCTTTTACCTGGAACATCTATGCCAAGGGTAGGATTGAACAAAGAAGCTACAGAAGAAACTCTTAAATACTTAGAAGAAATTGCTGACCCTCACAAAGAACAAAGACAAAAAGTTGGAATTATCGTTCTGGCTTATATGCTTGTTATGATTGGCCTTACTTATGCATGGAAGAAGAAAATCTGGAAAAATCTTCACTAACATAAAAGGGGGAAATTTTTCCCCCTTCTTTTCTTTTAATCTAATATTCTACTTTTAAACAGTTTAGAAATAACTATTTAGCAAATAAAAAAAAGAGTTGAAAAAATAAATAACCACCGATGAGTTCTGCTTATTGATATATGTGTGTCTATCTAATAAAAACTATTTTTCTTTATTTTTTTCTGAATTGGTTTCTTTTATTACTTTTTCTACAAAATCTAATGGTAAATCTAAAACATCAGCTATCTGTTCAATATCCATATTTGATTTTTGGTATAGGTTTTTAATAGCTTTCTTTAATCCTTGCTTATAGCCTAAATCATAAAAAGGGTCTTCTTTTGCCATCTCTTCTGTTATGGTTAAAGGCATTTTTCTTTCCTCCATAAGTGCCTTTAATTTCACTTTTAATTTAGGTCTATAGTTTAACGCTATCAATAGCTTTCTTATATAGTCTGCTCTCTGTTTCTCCGATAGCTTTAATAGCTCATCAATTAGTGAAAATATATATGTCTCAAAATCCTCAACTTTGCATAAAACTGCAAGTATTTTATCCT
>JALWLQ010000106.1 GCA_027084095.1 Persephonella sp. | reverse complement strand
TTATGGCACAGGCAATTGTTGAAGTTTATAAAAAACAGCTTCAGGCTGTAGAAAAGCACCTATACCGTGTAAAAGAGTTCTATAAAGAAGGTCTGGTAACAAAGGTTGATATCCTTCAAACACAGGTGAAACTATCAGAGGTAAAAAGAAACCTGAGAAAAGCAGAAGGAGACCTGAAAATAGCAAAAGCAAGGCTGAGAAACATTTTGAATGAAAATATAAATAACGATTTTGAGCTGCAGCCGGTAAATATAAAAATACCTGAGAGATTAGACCTTCAGGCTTTATACAACTTAGCCCTGAGAAATAGAAATATAATCAAGTCTGTTAGAATAAAGGAAAAAGAGGTTCAAAGACTTGAGAAAATTAGACTATCCTCATTTTTTCCAAAAGTAGCAGCACAGGCTTACTATTTTTACACAGACCAGTATCCATACTTAGACCCAAAGGACAATTATGCCCTATCAATAGGTCTTCAATGGAAATTTCAAGGTATAAAACCTTATTACTCAGCACTGAAAACAAAACTTAAGGCAAAAAAGGTAAGACTTCAGTTAAAACAGCTAAAAAACAATATAAAACTTGAGGTAAAAGCTGCCTATGAAAACTTCCAGACAGCAAAGGAAAATCTAAAGGTAGCAGAAGACACCCTTGCAGAAGCAGAGGAGTATTACAAAATGGTGGTTGAGCAGTTTAAGAATCAGCTTGCCTCCACAACCGATGTTCTTGATGCAGAGAGTATGCTTACATCTGCCAGAAAAGGCAGAGAAATTTCTTATTACCAGTTAATAAAAGCCTTCGTAGAACTTCAAAAAGCTGTAGGGGGCAAAATAAATGCGCAATAAGATAGGATTAATCATAATTGTAGTTTTGATAATAGTTTTTGCCTTTGTGGCATTTAAATGGGTGAAACACAGAATTGATTATGCTGTTACAGATGCAGTTTTTGTTGAAAGTGACCAGATGGCTAATCTTTCTTTTTATAGGGCAGAGGGAAAAATCATAAAGTTGTATAAAAATGAAGGAGATACAGTCAAAAAAGGAGAAGTTATCGCCGAGATAGACCCTACAGACTATATAACAAAGCTAAATCAGGTAAAGCACCAGATACAAGCCCTTGAGGCAAAAAAGGCATCCCTTGAGGAAAAACTAAAAAAAACCACCCAAAAAGTATTAATAAAAGAAAAAACAGCCTATCTAACAAAGGAGCAAGCAGAAACCTCCATAAAAGCCCTTGAATATCAGCTAAAGCAGATAAAGGCGAAAATACAGCTTGTTAAAAGGGATGTTGAAAGATTTGAGAGACTTGCAAAAAAAGAATTAATCCCCCACAGAAAATATGAAGAAGCCCAGACACAGCTTAAAATATTAATCCAACAGAAAAAAGCCACTCTCCAGCAGATAGAAAGCCTGAAACTTAACCTTGAAAAAGCTCAGGAAAATATAAAACTGGCAGAAGCAGAAAAGCTAAGCATTCCGGAAATAAAGAAAAATATAGAAAGCCTTCAGAACAAAATTCTGGCATTGCAGCAGCAAAAGAAAGATTTGGAAAATCTAATCTCATACACAAAGCTTGTCTCTCCCTATAATGGCAAAATAGCCAAAAAATTTGTCAGTGAAGGTGAGGTAGTTCCAGCAGGAAGACCAATTTATGCAATCGTTCCAGACAACTCACTTTATATCCTTGTTTTGCTTGAAGAAACAAAATTAGAGGGTATAAAAATAGGTAGCAAAGCAATAATACACATTGATGCTTATCCAGACAAAGAATACGAAGGGGAAGTTTTTGAAATAAACCCTGCAACAGCAGCCAAGTTTGCTCTGGTTCCAAGGGATGTAACTGCCGGAGAATTTACAAAAGTAGCCCAGAGAATTCCGGTCAAAATCAAGATTACAAAAGGAGATATATCTGTCCTGAAAGTTGGTCTTGGTGGAGAAGTAGAAATAAAAAGGGAAAAATAAATTGAGTGCAGAAACACCTATTTATCAGCAGATATCAGTCTGGGAAAGAACCCTTATTACCATAATAGTAATGCTTGGGGCTTTTATGGCCATTCTGGATACAACCATTGTTGACATTATTGTCCCAAAAATCACAGCTCCTTTAAAAACTGACCTTTACGGTGCCCAGTGGGTTATCACAGCATATATGATAGCCTCTGCAACTATGCTGATACTGGCAGAATGGCTTGATAAAAATTTCGGATTAAGGAGGATTTATATATTTGGAGTTTTTCTGTTTGCTGTTTCTTCTTTTGCCTGTGGCTTATCAGATAGTCTTGAGACCATGGTTGCTGCCAGAATTTTTCAAGGTATGGGGGAAGCCTTTATTATGGCAACTGCACAGGCAATTTTATTTTCTGTGTATCCCCCTGAAAAAAAAGGTCTGGCAATGGGAATTTTCGGGCTTGGTGTTAGTTTTGCTCCTTCTATAGGTCCTACCCTCGGTGGATATATCACAGAATATCTAAACTGGAGATGGGTATTTTTCATAAATGTTCCTGTTGGAATTATAACTGTTTTACTGGCACTTTTTTATCTCCCTGAAACAAGTTTAATCCGAGAAAAAACAAGACTTAATTTTATTTCCTTTAGCCTATTGTCCCTGTTCACAATATCCACCCTTGTAATACTTTCCAAGGGTCAGCAGCTTGGCTGGTTTATGTCAGATTTTATTGTTTATATGTTCATAATTGCTATTTTCTCTCTGCTGTTTTATATCCTGTCTGAAATGCTCTCCAAACAACCTTTAATTGATTTTTCAATATTTAAGATAAAGGAATATTTTGTAGGGTTTTCTATATTCTTTTTGCTTCTTGGTTTTTCAATGTATCAGGTTTTTTATCTACTGCCCCTTTATTTTGAATATTTAAAGGGATTATCCACATTTGATGCAGGATTACACATTCTTGCATTTGCCGTATTTATTGCAATTTTCTCTCCTGTGGCAGGAATACTATCAGACAAAATAGGAGAGAAAAAGGTTTTATATATGGCAATTGTTATTTATTTGATAGCATCATTATACTTCCTGCCACGGCTTGATTATTTCACACCTAATATAAAGGCAGCAATTATGACAATTCCTCTGGGAATAGCACTGGGAATGTTTTTTGCTCCGGTCACCACACTGGCTTTGAGAAACCTTGGAGAAAAAACATCACTGGGGACTGGACTACTTCACTATTCCAGATTTATTGGTGGTTCTTTCGGAACAGCTATAGCAACAAATGACCTGTATAAGTATGGATATCAGCATTTTGAGGGGATAAACAATCAGCAAAATATATCCTATGTAGAAATGTTTATAGCAAAGCTCACTCATATATTCTCCCAATTTACTTATCCAGAAAAAGCCAAAGAACTTGCAATGGCACTAATTTATAAAGTCCAGTATCTTTATAGTATGAACTGGTCTTTCCACGATACATTTTTTGTTGCAGGATTATGGGGATTGTTCGGAGCTCTACCTGCCTTAATTCTGGTTTATTTTGATATCTTTAGAAGGAGAAAAGCATGAACACGATAGAAGTATAGTAGCCAGCTTTTTTTATTTTGTTTTCATTGTGTTGGCAACTTATTTTATTTAGGTAATGTTATAATTTTTTGAAAAAACAAAAATTAGTTTTTCAGAGGGATGGGATATGGCCACAGAAAATCAAACTCAAGAAAAGCAAGAAAAAATCATAGATTTAAGCAAACATATTGGTTCCCATAGTCTAGGTGGAAACTTTGAAAACTTTGTTCTTGGAGATATAGTAAAAGATGGTTTGGAAAAAATAAGGCACGCGGTAGAACAAGGAAAAAATTCAAGAGATACTTCTTTAAAAAGTGGATACACAGCTAACAATGTTTTTATAGATGGAAGAAGAGGAAGTGGAAAAACAACGGTTTTATTAACAATAAAAGAAATTTTAGAAAATAATTATTTCAAATTTATATGGAAGGAAAATTCTAAAGATATAGGAAATATAGAATTTGAAGTTATTGATAGTGTCATTGATACATCTGTAAATGTTTCAAGTATTACTTTC
>JALWLQ010000105.1 GCA_027084095.1 Persephonella sp. | reverse complement strand
CTTTCATCAACAACTGTTCCCTTTTTTGACCAGTAAATCATAAGAAAGATAATCAGTCCAAACATAATTCCAAAAACGACAATTGCCAGCCATAATTCTGTAGTTTCGTTCATTAAGACCTCCTATTTATTGGTGTAAAATTAAATTATAAATTATAATGAGGGGAAAAATGTTTATAACTGAAAAACGTCTGGAGAAAATTAGAAAAGTTCTGCAAAAAAGACAAAAAGACCTGCAGGTTTTTTCTGATAATGTAAAAAATCAGCATAATTTCTCTGCAATTTTAAGAACATGTGATGCTGTTGGAGTTCTGTATATGTATTACAGATTTTTAGGGGAAGGGGAACTTATAAATGAAGAAATAACAATGGGTTCTCACAAATGGGTAATCCATCAAGAAGTTGAGGATATAGATACATTTTTTAGGAATAAAAAAGAGGAAGGATTTCAGATTGTTGCCACGTATTTATCAGACAAAAGTGTTCATTTTAGAGAGATAGACTACACAAAGCCTACATTAATCGTAGTGGGAAATGAAATCCACGGGGTAAGTGAAGAAGTCCTGAAATATGCAGACCACAACATAGTAATACCCATGTATGGAATGGCACAGAGTTTAAATGTATCCGTTGCTACCGGTGTAATCTTGTATGAAGCTCAAAGGCAAAGAGAGGAAAGAGGATTTTATAACAAGTTATCTTTATCTGATAGAGAAATGGAATTAATAATTAATAAATGGGCTACAGAAGATGTGGTTAAATATAAGAAACAAGAAAGTGCTATCAGGCATATAAAAAAATCAGACTAAAGAGTTGTCAAGTATGTAAACGATTACTAACTTTAATTAATAGGATTAAAAGAGGGGGTTATTATGGTTATTCTAAAAACTTCAGCTTTTAGAGAGGGGGATATTATACCTCCTATCTATACTTGTGATGGAAAAGATATATCACCTGAGCTTAAATGGGAAAACTTTCCTGAAGAAACACAAAGCTTCGTTATTATTATGGAGGATACAGATGCTCCACTTGGCACTTTTACACACTGGATAGTTTATGATATACCGCCCGACATAAATTTTCTTCCGGAAAATCTTCCTAAAGAGCCTCAGATAGACAGCATAAAGCAAGGGATAAATGATTTTGGCAGAATTGGGTATGGAGGACCCTGTCCACCACCAGGTAAACCTCACAGATATTTCTTCAGGGTTTTTGCACTGGATACTCCAACTCTGGAACTTCCACCAGGGGCAACAAGACAGGAAGTCCAGCTTGTTATGACAGGGCGGGTTATTGATGAAGGTTATATTATGGGTTTATACGGTCGATAGAGATAAATCGTCTAAATAGCCAGATACCCAATTCTTCAGCTTCATAAGAATTGATTTTTATAGGGGGCATTAATCCCCATCTTTTTATACAGGGCTGGCATACAGATTTTTCCATAGAAGGATTGTGTAGATAATCTTTAAGATACAAGATAAAATTTTGCTCATTTCTATGCACATAGTAAACCTGTCTCATTACTATATTCATAGGTGGAGCTTCCAGATTTAGATTATTATCAAAAACTTCTAATAAATGGCACTGGGCACATTTTTTTTCGAATACTTTACTTCCAGAAAAAGAATAAGAAGGATTAACACAAAGTAAAGCCAAAAAAATCCAGATTAAATATATTAGGTTAATCATCAGTTAAGTTCCCATTATTGTAGTTGACTATGCAGTTATTATTGCTGTCTGTTGAATATGCCTGATTATAAGAATAGGCAGCTTCTGCATTTCTACAATTTCTGCTTCGGTACGCAGCAAAACAGGCATTTGTACTGGATAAACTTATGGATACAAAATTAACACAGGTGGTGGATAAGATACAGAAACTACCTGAGATGGTTCCTAATCTTACATATCTAACACCTCCAACATTTTCTACAGTTATAGGATTTCCAAATGTACATCCTGTATTTCCACCTCCTGAGGAGGAAGTAGGAGGATTAATTACAAGTGGAAGGTATTTTACAACAGTCTGACTGCAACTTGAGAGTTCCACCTTTACAGAATAAGTACCTGCTGTTCCAGGAGCAGGAATACCTGATATTGTATTGCTGCTTGCAGAAAGACCAGATGGTAAACCAGAGATATTCCATGTATAATTACCGTCTCCTCCTATTGCGTGTAGACTTACGGAATAACTAATCCCTTCTTGTCCATCCGGTAATGAATTTTCTACTACAGCTGGAGGCTGTGCTGTTATAGTGAGGGTTAATGTTTTGCTGTCTGAGTAGGCAGGGGGAGGAACCAGAGAATCTTCGACAGTTATATTTATAGTTTCGTTTTTAGAGCATCCTGACAGAGTTCCGTCTGTTGAGTTTGTATCACAGTTTATAGTGCCGTATATTTTGTTATTGCTGTAGTTTAATCCACATGGTAATGTACCCCAATTGTAGTTATATGGTGGCACACCTCCTGTTACATCAATATAAGCTTCATAATAGGTATCTTCTTTAGCAGGAGGTAAATCTCCACTTATCCGTAAAGGAGTAGGGCAGACATCTTTTCGTAATGTATTTATGTCCAGGTAGCATACAATATCATCAAAATTATTTGTTCCATAAGGCTTTATATCAAGTATATTATCTCCATCAGGGTTAGTATCATCATTTCTGTTTTCTCCTTTGCTGTAAATAGCAAAAACCACATTATCTTTAGTAGCAATTAATGAGTTATTTTCGTCATACACTTTTACTTCTAAAAAATCTGTGGAATTAAATGTACACAGATTATTTGATGTGTAATTATTATCGTATTTATAAACCAAAGGGTTATTATAAGGGTCTGTAGTTTTCACTCCTAAGGAAGTAATATTGTCAGGTATCAAATAATGGGATTGTGCATATCCTTTGATAGCATCACAGGCAGTCTGGACAACTTCTTTGTTTGCTTTGAATTTAGATTGTTTAATTAAAATTTTATATACAGTAATTCCAATACCGATTAATAGTCCTATTATAATTAATACCATTGCAAGTTCTATCAGAGTAAAGCCTTTGCTTCTTTTCATCAAAATTCTCCTATCAATTTAATTCTCTCCGCCACCACCTCCCGTAGTTTATTATCGGTTATATGAAGTTTTTTTATTTCTTTATAAATTTTTAATGCTTTAGAATAGTTTCCATTTATCTCTAAAATTCTGGCGTAGGCATATCCCAGATAAAAGTCTTTTCTATTCAGTTCGTATGCCCTCTGATAATATACCTCAGCTTTTTTATAATCGCCCTCTTTTTCATAAAGATACCCTGCAACATAATTTAGATAACCTGATTTATCATTTTGTAGATTTTTTGTGAGATAATCATGAACAAAACTGGTCTCACCTTTTTCTATCAGTTCTATTAATATTTCAGACAGAAATTCAGGATTTTTTATTTTTTTTATAAAGACAGGAAGGTCAGATATATGTCCTAAAGATATTTCTATTGCAACTATATTCTTTAACACCTTTTGTGAAGGATAAAGTTTATAAGCTTTTTTCAAAAAAATTAAAGCTTTTTTAAAGTTTTGCTCTTCTATATATTTGTTCGCTAAAGACAGGTACGAGGAATATAAAAAGTTTTTATCTTTCTCTTTATAAGATTTTACATTCTGGATATTCTTGTTAGGTTGTGGATTTTGGTTGATTTGAACTTTTGAGGATGTTTGTAGTTCAGGTATTTTTTTCGGTAAGTTTTTTGAAAAAGTATTATCTTCTTTAGAAGTATTTTCGGGTTTATTATAAGATGTGACAGAGGGTTCTTTTTTATCGGTGTCGTTAGTTGGAATAATTTTGGTTATTTTTGAGTTTTCATAAACAAATTTATCCCCAAGAATAATAAGGAATGTCATTACAGTAGAAAGAAGTATCATAATACTGAACAGCAATATATATTTTTTCTTAGTATTATTGGCTTTATTTCTTTTTGACAAAGAAGGGGGAATAGGTTTTTTCTTTTTCCCTTCTTTCATTTTGTTTAATGTATCCAGTATCAGGCTCATGATTTTTAATGTACCTTTATTATATGAGGTCTAAGGAAGATTATAAGCTCTTTTTTGGTTTTTACTGTTTCATACCTCTTAAATAAGGCTCCTATGCCGGGTATATCCCCTAAGCCGGGTACTTTACTTTCTATTTTTCTTTCCTCAGTACCTATTAGACCACCAATGATAATTAGGTCTCCATCTTTTACTTTTACAACTGTTCCTGCTTCCTTTATATTAAGAACAGGAGCTTCTGCTACTACTTGTCCATTATCAATGAGTTGACGAACATCTTCTATTCTTGTTGAAACAGGAATTATATTCATAAGAATTTCACCATCTCCTATGTAAGGAGTTACTCCAAGTAAAATTCCGTTTAGTATACTGGTTCGTATGTAATTTACCTGCTGAGTAACGGCAGTTCCTGTAACAGTATTTATTTCTTTCTCCCAAAACGGGATAACTATTCCTGAGGAAATTAAAGCTGTCTGACCGTTTAAAACTCGTATCCGTGGATTTGAAAGAGTTTCTATACTTCCTACACTTGCAAGGGCATTGAGTATGGATTGAAAATCTTTACCGGTAACCAGCACTTGTCCATAACTGGTTCCCAGAGCTAAACTTTGGACTACATTGACCGAGGCTCCGGTTCCTAAGAAATTTCTCATAAGCAAGTTCCAATCTATTCCATATCTAAATTCATTATTTAGAGTTACTTCAATAATTTTTGCTTCTATTAGTACCTGCTTCTTTGTTTCTTTTTTTAATATTTTTATGAAATTTTCAATTTTTTCCATTTTATCCCGTGTTGCAGTTACAATTAAAACTCCTGTAAATCTATTTAATGTATAGCTGTTTAGAGAGTTTTGTTGGGAAGTGGAGTTAATCTGTAGAATATTTCTAATGGTAGTTTCTATTTCTTGATAGTAGTCATTAATATCCTCTGGGGTTTCGTATTGTAGGGAAAATCTACCGCTTAAATTTGATGTAGAAGTTGAGGTGGTTCTTCCTGTTCCAGTTAAAGGAACACCTCCTGTTGTTGTCCCTGTTGTTCCTCCTCTGTAAGCTGAACTGCCAAGGACATCACCTCCAAGGTCAGCTTTATATTTAGAATTTGTATGGATATAGGGTATATGAAAAGTTTTTGTTGTGGTGGCTTTGATGTAAATAACATTACCTTTTATTTCGTAGTAAACTCCTGCCAGAGAAGTAATGATATCAAGAGCCGTCTGGGCAGGGGTATTATTAAAATTCGCAGATATCACTTTAGACAAATTAACATCTGGGGATATTGCCAGGTTCATCCCTGTATCCTTTGATATTGCATACAAAACTGTGCGTAAAGGAGCATTATTTGCACTAAAGGAGAAATATTTTCCTTCCAGAGGCGATATTTTTTGAACAACAGGCTTTTTTATAATAGGTGGTGGAGGAATAAAGTTTTTTGTAATCTTTTTTTCGTGTGCTGTAGGTGTGGTTTTAGAAGATTTAACCATATTATTCTTCTTCACAACTTGATAATTCTGTTGATGATAACAGCTAATCTGGAATACAAATAACAAACCAAGAATTATCTTAAAAATTTTATCCATCTTTCACCCCATTTGCCTGTTACTAAGATACCGTTTCTGGTTATCCTTAAAATTTTTTCTCCAGAAGGTAATGTATCGCCTTCTGACCAGAGTTTATTATTGATTATCACATACTTGTTTTTTCCAATGTATATAAAAGAAATTTTATAAGATGGAGCAGGATTTTTATTTATATTTGCAGGTCTATCCATTTGTAAGGGGGCTTTGTAAGGTTTTATTTCCAGCAGAGAAGAAACAGTTTCTTGATATATCTTAGGTGATTTCCTAATTTTGAAGTCAATCTCTGGTATTTTCAGTGAGTAATTTAAATTTTTTTCAAAAAGAGAGTATAGAATATTTTGTAAAAATGGATAAAATACGATAGATAAAAATCCACCTACGATAACAGGTAGAAATAATAATAATATCTCTTTAGCTTTAAGTTTTTTGAAATCTTTAGCTAAGTTCATTTTACGTATGGCTGCTCCAGGGTGATTTCTAAAGTAACAATACTACCTTCTTCTAAATTTTCGAGGAAAAATCTATTTACCATTAGTATAGGATATTTTTTTTCCTTAAACTTTCTTATTAATTCCATTAGTTCTATCGCACTTTCTGGATAGTATTTGAACACTACAGTGGCCGAATAAACTCCATTTTCGTCTGTCACAGGCTTAATTATTTCGGCATCATACATTTCAATAAAGTGGTTTATCTCCCTAAGAACTATAACTTTGGCTTCTTTCTTTTTTACAGGAAACAAACCGTTTTTCTGGACAAGTTCCTTTAACCTAATAAGGTCTTTTTCAATATTGTTTATCTTGTTTTTATAAGAAAGAAATTCTCCTTTTTTGCTTTCAAGAGATTTCTGAACAGAAGACAAAGAAAAATAAAGAACAAGGGAAAAGATAGTAAGCAGAGAAATAACCAAATACACTAAATATACCTTACTTCTCATCAAGAGGTTTCCTCAAAAATAGGTGTATTTCCAACTCCAACTTTTCTATATTTTCGTTAATAGATTTCTTTACGTCAAATTCTTTAAGATGAGCAAGGGTGGTATTTAGATTTTCTTTGAAATCTTCCATTTCTATAAGAGAATTAAATTGCTGAGTTGCATCTATATGAATTTCTATATAACTTTCCTGAACTTTTATCTCAAATTTATCTTCATTTAGCATAAGTAGGAGATTACTTATCTCAGATATGATAGTATCGGGGGATATGCTTATGCTTACATTTGCCAATTCAAAATACTTTCTATAAAAATCAAGTTCCCCAGAAGTAAATATTGAATTTATCTTTGTTAGTGCTGTTTCTATATCATACCGTAAATCTGTTAATTGCTCATTTAATCTCTTCAGATTAATAAATTTATTTACATCCATTATTGATAAAGAAATCAGGAGAAATAGAAGTAATATCGTCAAATTCTTTAAAAGACGGGAAAAGATTTTTTCCCTTTTTATCTCTGGAGGTAAAAAGTTAAAATTTTCTGTGGTAAGAGCTGTCCCAATTTCAATTAAAAATTCATTAAATTGCTGAGGAGTAATCCCTTTAACAAAAGGAAGAAGATTGGTTAGTGGAGCTCTGGTCTGATTATATATCAACTCTATAAATTCTGGATTATCAAAATTTTCACCGGAAATTATTATCTGGTCAATATCTATCTTTTTATTCTGAGTTACAAATGAATAAGTAACACTAAAATTTTCGTAAAGGAAATTTATATATTTCTCCGTTGATAGGTTTTCAGGAATAGAGACTGCTCTTGTATAAAGAGGAAGCTGTTCTTTATAAACAGAAATAAGTATCTTTTCGCTGTCGGAGTAAAAATGAAATGTAATACCTTCTAAATCAAAAGATATTAAAGAAAAAACATCAATAGTAAGTAAATCTACATCAGTATATCTTTCAACAGCTTCCTGATAAACTTCATAAGGAAGAGCATAAACATCAAAAAGTGTTTCTGTTTGGGAGATTTTTTCTTTTTCAAAATACAAAAAGATATACTCTTTTTCTGCGGAAAGCAGATTTGATAATCTATTCTTGGTTAGAAGTTCTTTTGTTTCTTCGTCTGCCACATCTGGTAAGGTTACACTGGCAGATATAATTTCAGGATAATGAATAGAGATGGCTATTTTTGAACCTTTTTTATAATCAAAAGAAAGGAATAAAACCTGATTTCCTTTTTTTCTAACGGTTATACCTTTCCTTATTCTATTTCCATAATAGACAGAATAAATTTTCATGATTTACTCATTTTAGCAACATATCTTGTTTTATACAAAGTTAATATTCGGTTAATATTGAAATTTCTAAATAATACGACGATAATGTTAAATACTCAGTTTAGAATTATTAATAAATAGCAGGAGGTAATAAGAATGAAAAAAAATTCACAAAAAGGTTTTACTTTGGTTGAACTGGCTATTGTACTGGTCATTATAGGTATTATCCTGGGAGCTGTAATCAAAGGTCAGGACTTAATTCAGAATGCAAGGGCTAAAAAAGTCACAGCAAAATTTAAGGAGTGGGAAATAACACAGTGGAATTTCTATGATAGAAAAGGAAGATTTGCAGGAGATCAAGATAATAGTGGTCTAATCGGAGATGATAATAATGATGATGTTAAAACAGATTTGATAAATGCAAATTTTATAAATCCTCCCTATGAAGGTACTACCAATAACGAAACCAACACAATAACCGTAGGCTCTTATAAGTATTATGTATTTTTTGGAAATGATGGCACCAAAAATATAATGGTTTTATGTAAGGCTCAGGATTGTGGTACGGCTTTTGGAGGAGATGACCTTGTTTTTGTAGATGCAATAGATGTATCCTTTGATAATGTAGCCGATGGCACACAAGGTAATGTGATTTGTGCAGGTACACCTGACAATGTTAGTTCTACCACATGGATTGCAACATATAACAATGCACCAACAGGAAGCGCATGTAATGGTTCCAATGCACTTATCTATTATTTTGATTCCAAAAGACAGTAATGCCTGAACGTAAACCCCTTGGCCAGCTCCTGAAGGAGCTGGGTTATATAACAGAAGAGCAGATACAGGTAGCTCTTGAAGTCCAGCAGGTTGTAGGAGGGCTTTTTGGGGAAATTCTCCAGAAGCTCTCTTTTGTATCTCCAAGGGAAGTGGCAGAGGCTATTGCTCATCAGTCCGGAAAGCCTTACATTGACCTGTCCCAATACCCCCCTACCAAAGAAGCCCTTAGACTAATAGATAAAAATCTGGCAAAACAGTTTCAGGTTATTCCTTTCCAGATAGAAGACAACAAGCTATATCTTGCAATGGCAAATCCCTATGACCTTAATGCTATTGATATAGTCAGAAGAGTTACAGGTAAAGAAATTGAAATTTATGTAACCGATACCGAAACCCTCCTGAAAACAATTGAAATCCAATACTTTTTACTGGAAAAACCTGTTGATGAAGAAATTAAAGAGCTCATAGAAAGAGCAAAAGCAGGAGGACTGGGAACCGAAGTCCCCAGGTTTGTTGAGCTTATTCTAAATAATGCCATTATAGATAGAGCAACAGATATACATATATCCCCTGAAGATTTAGCTTCCCATGTATTTTTCAGAATAGATGGTATTATGAAACATTACTATGCAATTCCTAAAGAAGTACATAACTCAATTGTATCCCGTATAAAAGTCCTGGCTGGTATGGATATCGCAGAACAAAGACTTCCACAAGATGGTTCTTTCTCCCATACATTTTTTGACGAGGAATACGATTTAAGAATTTCTACAGTTCCTACAGCTTCAGGAGAAAATGTAGTTATCAGAGTTTTAGGAAAAAATATATCCCTATTTAATCTAAAAAATCTTGGTTTTGAGGAAAATGTCCTCAGGGAACTGGAAAAACAATTTATGAAACCACAGGGCATAGTTCTTGTTACAGGTCCTACAGGCTCAGGTAAAACAACAACCCTTTATGCAGCTCTCAGGAAAATAAATGCCCTCAATAGAAACATACTTACCGTAGAAGACCCTATAGAATATAAATTCCCATTTATCAAGCAGACACAGGTCAATGAAAAAGCTGGATATACATTTGCCCGTGCCATTAGACATTTTCTTAGACAAGACCCTGATGTTATTCTGGTAGGTGAGATTAGGGACGAAGAAACTGCTGAAATGGCAATGAGAGCCTCAATAACAGGTCATCTTGTTCTCTCCACCCTCCATACAAATGATGCTGTAAGTGCTATACCACGTTTAATTGATATGAAAATCAAAGATTATATGGTTGGTTCAGGGGTATCTGCTATTACAGCACAAAGGCTGGTAAGGAAAATCTGTCCATTCTGCAAAGAAGAAAAAACCATAAAAGTTTCCGAACTTGAAGAGTACGGATTTGAATTAAGTTCAATTAAAAAGATAGCAAGGGCGGAAAATCCCGAGGAAGAAATCAAAATCTATTATGGAAAAGGATGTGAACACTGTAAAAATACAGGATATTTAGGTAGAACAGTTATTGCAGAGCTATTAATCATTGACCCTGATATAGCCGATTTAATTGTAAAAGGGGAAACTCCACTGAAAATTATGGAAAAAGCCAGAGAAAAAGGAATGCTAACTATCAAAGAAGATGGTCTTATAAAAGTTTTAAAAGGAATAACCACCCCTGAGGAAGTCAGGAGAGTTGTTGGCTAATGCAAACATATCTGGTAGAGGTAATAGACAGGGAAGGAAATAAGCAAAGGAAAATATTTTCTGTAGAAACAGAAGATGAAATTTTTCGAGCTCTTGAGTTTGCAGGTTTATTTCCAGTAAAAATTAGAAGACTTCCATCCTTTTTTATATATCTTAATCCTATAAAAATACTTTACAGAATAAAACCTCAAGAGATTATAGAAACCCTTGAAAATCTTCATCTGATTGTAAAGTCAGGAATTCCTGTTATCCAAGGATTGATGGATTTGGCTGAGGATGCTGATAACCCAGCTTTAAAAGAGCTTTTACAGGATATGGCCTACAAAGTTCAGGCTGGATATTCGCTTTCACGGGCTTTTGAAGCACATCCAGAGGTTTTTTCTTCTGTCATTGTCTCCCTAATAAAAATAGGAGAAGAAACAGGTAATCTTGAAAAAACATTGAAAGATGCAGCAGAGCATCTGAAAAAAATACAGGATATAAAAGCAAAAACAAAGCAGGCATTAATATATCCATCATTTGCTTTTTTTAGTGTTCTTGGAGCATTAATATTCTGGCTGGTATATGTTTTACCTAAAGTAATTGATGCATTTAAAGAATTCAATGTTCAATTGCCAACCACAACTATTTTTATCATGTATATGTCAGAATACACACAAAAATATCTATGGATAACAATATTAATGCTTATTGTTAGTTTCATTATATTAAAAATACTTAGAAATAAAAATGAAAAAATTAGATATCAAACAGACAAACTCCTGCTAAAAACCCCTGTGTTTGGAGTAATTATAACAAACTTCAATTATGCCTTTTTTGCTGAATATCTGAGACTAATGATAATTTCTGGAGTTCCACTTTATCAGGCACTTTATATTATGGAAGGTGCCGTTAAGAATAGAGTATTCAAAACTGCAATCAAAAACACAAGGGAAAAAATAGAAATAGGAAGACCATTTTCAGAATCCTTGAAGGAAGAAGGGGTTTTTTCTCCTGTTATCACAAGGATGATTTCAATAGGAGAGCAGGCAGGCCAGTTGGACGAACAGCTGAATTACATATCAAATTATTACTATAACAAGGTGGATTATCTGGCACAAAATATATCCAAAATGATTGAGCCTATTATAATAGGTATTGTAGGTGCTTTTATGCTTATTATTATGCTTGGACTTATTGGTCCTATATATGACCTTATTTCTCAGGTTTCAAAAATGTAATGATGGATAAAATTTATGGTATCGCTTTATCTGGGGGAGCTGTTAGAGGGGCTTCCCATATAGGTGTTTTAAAGGCTCTGGAGGAATATGGAATATTTCCTTCAGTCATCTCTGGCTCAAGTGCTGGCTCAATAATTGGATGTTTCTATGCTGCAGGATATTCTCCTGTAGAATTAGAAGAAATAATTCTGGATACCAATATCCTTAGCTATCTGAAACCTGCCATGAATTTAACAGCCTTATTTTCTCTGGAAGGGTTAGAAAAATTAATTCAGCAATACATTAAGGTTTCTGATATATCTCAGCTTGAAAAAAAGCTCTATGTATGCGCTACCAATCTAAATCTGGGAATTCCTGAGTATTTTGATAAAGGAAATATATACGAGATTATTTCTGCTTCCAGTGCTTTACCTTTTATTTTTAAGCCTGTAAAAATAGGGGATTATATGTATGTGGACGGGGGTATAATGGACAACCTGCCTGTTGAACCTCTTCTAAAAAAATCTGATTTTATTATTGGGTCTGAGGTCAACCCTCTGGGAGTAGAGAAAAGTTTTAACAATCCGATAAATATTTTACTTAGAAGTTTTTTTCTTGCAGTTAGGGCAAATGTTGAGGCACGGAAGAAATACTGTAATCTATTTTTACAACCTCCTGAGCTGAGGCAGATAGGTCTTTTTTCAACATGGAAAATTAAGGATGCTATAGATATAGGCTATAGATATACAAAGGCTGTTTTAAGGGAATACTTTAAACAGGAATAATTTTTACGACCAAATCTCCTCTTTTACCATTTGATTTTCTGTATCCTTTATTCTTTATTCTGAACTTGATAGGCTTTACCTCCTCTATTTCAAGGGGAATTTTGAGTTTATTTCCTTCTAAATCCTCAATATATATATATGGACTGTCTAAAAGAGTTCTTTTGTCTATTTTTAATTCTGTAAAAACATCTAATCCCTTTAGCTTAAATCTGTCTTTTTTACTAAAACTTACTTTCAGATAAAGGTTTCCTGTTTCTCCATTATTTAGGCCTTCATTACCTCCTTTTTCCACAAGCAAGGTCTGTTTGTCTGTTATTCCTGCAGGTATATAAATTGTTTTTTGTTCAAATTTAGAAATTCTTCCTTCTCCTTTACACAAGGGACAAGGATTTTTAATTACTATCCCCCTTCCAAAACACTGTAGACATGGCAGTTCTAAAAATGCTTTTTTTACTTTTCCTTTTCCATTACATTTTTCACAGTTCTCTATCCTGGATGATGAAGTTATTCCAGAACCATTACAGGTTGTACATTTTACTTTTCTTTTATAACGAACTGTTTTTTTTGTTCCGTGGAAACCTTCTTTTACAGATATTTTGATTTTTAGTTTTATATCCTCTCCCCGCTGAGGCTTCGAATGAAAACCTAAAAACTGGGCAAGGGCTTCCCCTATTAAGCTTCCAAAATCTTTCTTTTCAAGTTTATATAGGCTTTCATCATATTTTTTCCTTTTTATCGGGTCAGAGAGTATGTCATATGCATGGGTTATCTGTTTAAAGATTTCCGCGTATTCGGGATTTATGTCTGGATGGTATTTTCTGGCTTTTTCCCGGAAAGCCTTTTTTATTTCCTCCGGGGTAGCATCTCTGGCCACCCCTAAAAGCTGATACAAGTTCATCTATGTGATTTCTTCCCTTTCTTCAGGTGGTATTGCAACAACAACTTTTGCTGGTCTTATGGTTTTTCCTCTGTATTTATAGCCTGTCTGAACGACTTTTATGATTTCATTAGGTTGGTGTTCTTTTGAGGCAATAGTTTCAATTGCTTCATGTTCCATGGGATTAAATCCCTGAGATGTTTCTATCTTTTCTATACCCTGTTCCTGCAGAAATCTAAAAAGCTGATAATGTATCATCTGAATACCTTTCATAAGGGCATTTATATCTGTGGTCTTAGCTGCACTTTCAAGGGCTTTTTCAAAATTATCCACAATTTCCATAAATCCTTTTACTACCCTTAAGGCTCCCTCCTCTTTTGCCTCTTCTTTTTCTTTTCTCATTCTGACTTTGTAATCTTCAAACTCTTTTTGGAGGGATTGATACATAACAGACAGTCTTTTGGCTGCTTCTTCTGTTTTCTGGAGTTTTGCTTTAAGTTGGTTAAGTTCTTCTTCTAATTTTTTGTTTTGCTGGATACATTCTTCAAGGGTGAGTTGTTTTTCCTCTTTTACTTCTTGTTGTGTTTCTTGAGTTTGTTCTTCCTGCTGAGATTTTTCTTGATTGTCCTCTATTTTTACCTCAACTTCTTCCTTTTTTTCTTCCATTTATGAAACTCCTCCATTGTTTTTTATTTATAATTTTTGCAAAAAACGGCTATTTTCAATATTTTCAAAGAAAGATATCCTCTCCAAAAATTGTAAGGTCTATAAACTCATCTGCTATCTCAACAAGTTCTTTGGCTGCTGTCTGCTTGAACGCTGCTATTTCCACCTTTACACCTTTTGTATGTAGATATCTAACAAGGTCTGCAAAATCTCCATCTCCACTTGCCAGCACTGCCACATCTATTTTTTCTGCCAGTGATATGGCATCCATTGCAATACCCATATCCCAGTCGGCTTTGACGGTAGTCCATAGATTTCCTTCCTCATCTAATCTTTTGAAAATTTTAGGTTCCTTAACTCTGACCTGATAACCTATATGCTTGAGGGTATTAATAAAGCCCTTCTGGTCAACTCCTTGAAGCTTTACAAGGTATGCTATAGCTCTTATCAGAACTCTATCATTTAAAACTTTATGTAAAACACTTTCAAAATTTACTTTGCGGTTAAATGCATCCCTTGCAGAGTAATAGAGGTTCTGGATATCCAGAAATATGGCAACTCTCTGGTTTCTGTAAAGGTTGTTCGTCATTCAGTTTCTCCTTATGGCACAAAAATACTGATAAAATTATATTATAGTTTAGAATTATAAAAACGAAACGGAGGTTTATTATGTCTAAAGCAGCGATTAGAGCTCAAAGGGCTGTAATGGGAACACTTCTTTTAATAGCAATGATTTTGATGGCTATAGGTTATGACTGGGGTAAATATATAGTTTATTTCATAATATTTATGCTTTATCTCTCAGCAGCTACAGGATTTTGCCCATCTGATGCAATTTTTGAAAAACTATTTGGTAAAAGACAGGATAATATTTAATGAAGTTTGTTCATATCTCTGATACACATCTGGGATATCATCAATACGGCCTTCAGGAGAGGGCGGAGGACTTTTATGATGTTTTTGATGAGGCTGTAGATTTTGCAATAGAAAAAAAAGTGGATTTTATAATTCATACAGGTGATTTTTTCCATTCCTCTCGCCCTTCTAATCAGGTTATCCTTCAGGGAATTAATATTCTCCAAAAGCTAAAAGATGCAGGTATCCCGATTTTTGTTATATCCGGTAATCATGATAGAGGTAGTCAGGTAAGGGATGTATCCCCTTTGAAAATTCTTGAACCTTCAGGATTAAAACTGATAGATAACGGAGTTATTGAATATGATGGAATATTCTTTGCAGGACTGAAATATATCTCAAAAGCAGGTCTCAAACAGATAGGTGGAAGTCTCAGACCTATTTTTGAAAAGTATCTAAAAAACATAGGAAATGGTTTTAAAATCCTAATGCTACATCAGGAGTTTCAACCATTTTTTCCCTCTTCAAATCTATATTTGAAAAATGAAATTCCTGAAGGCTTTGATTACGTAGGAATAGGTCATTATCATATTCCCCAGATGCCTGCAGTTATTAACGGTGCTACTGTTGTTCAGCCTGGTTCAACAGAGTTTACAGCTTACAACGAAAAAGAAGAAGAAGCAGGTAAAGGCTTTTATTACGTTGAGGTTGACGGAAAAGAGATAAAGCCTCAGTTTATAAAGTTGAACAGAAGACGCCCATTTCTATATTACAGATTTTCTGAAGAAAATATAGAAGAGCTAATAAAACAGATTAAAGGAGATATAGAAAAGTTAGAAGGTAGCAAAAAGCCTGTTATTGTTTTTAAAGGAGTTCTAAAGGAACTTACCTATAAGGATATATACAAATATCTTTCAGCTGAAGGCATATCAGAAGAGGAAGGTAGTATTTTACATCTGCATTTTAATCTTACAAGAGAAGTAACTGAAGAAGAAGGTTTTTCTGTAATTGAAACTTCCACTGAAAAAATTAATCAAGAACTTAAAAGGCTTATAGGAGATGATGAGCTTTTTGAAGCTGTTGCTGAAACTTTAAATTTCCTCAGAACATTTGACAATATTGATGAGATTAAAAAATATCTTAAAGAAAATCCAGA
>JALWLQ010000104.1 GCA_027084095.1 Persephonella sp. | reverse complement strand
AGAAAGAGGAGAAGAATCTGAACTAATGGATATTCTGATTGCTTATAACCACGCAGATATGTTCAGACTTGACGAGAACTATTACCAAAAAATTGCTGCAGAGCAAGGATTAAAAGGAACAGAATACTTCAAGCTGATAGATGAGAGATATGTTCAGGGTGCAAATACTCCAAAGGTAGAAGGAGTTTACGGAAAAGTTTACTTCCAGACACAACCTGCATTAAAAGAGGAGAAAGAAGGGGAGTAATTTCCCCTTCTTGAAAAATGGAGCAAGGAGGAAAGTAATGAAAAAAAGCATAAAATTTGCAGCGTTAGGATTATCAGCCCTGATAGTTTCAAATATTGCTGTAGCTTCTGAAGAAGACTTTATGAAAAATGAAGTCATAAACGCTAAAGCCGTTAATGGAACAATCCCTGTAGACCCATCTGCAAACTTCTGGAATTCAATACAGGGAAAGGAAATCACCCTATATCCTCAAATCTCTGTAAGATTAAATGATAAAAAGGCCAATGAGTTAATCCCCAAAAAAGAAGCTGTAAAAGCTACAGTAAAAGTTGCTTATAACAAAAACAATATTGCTGTTTATGTTCAATGGAAAGATGAAACACCATCTATCCAGCCAGCATTAACAACAAATCAGTTTGCAGATGGTGTAAGTATAGAATTCCCAAATAAATTTGGAAAAGGAATATCCCTTCCATACATAGGAATGGGAGATGAAAATCACCCTGTAACTGTTTACTTACAAAAAACCGTAACAGGTAGAGATTATCAGAAGGTATTTATTTCAGAAGGGTTTGGTTCTCTCACAGAGATTAAAGAACCAGCAGAAATTGAAATGAAATATAACAAGGATACAAAACAGTGGACAGCAGTATTTAAAAGACCTATCAAGACAGAAAACTCAAATCTGGCTTCAGGTCTTGTTCCGGTAGCATTTGCTATATGGGATGGAAATCAATATGAAAGGGATGGGAACAAATCCCTCTCAAGCTGGAAGTTTATTAAACTTGGAGATTATAATATAGACCCAGAATATCTCAAATATGTATCCTGGGGATACCCTGGAGAAAAATTAGGAGACCCTAAAAAAGGAAAACAGATAGCTATCCAGAACGGATGTAGTGGTTGCCATAGATTTGATGACCAGACTACAGCTGTTCAGGGAATGGCTCCCGACTTATCAAACATTGGGGCAATTTCTCTACCAATATACCTTAAAGAATCCATAGTAAATCCAAACGATGTAGTTATTAGAAACTTAAATCCAAACAGACATTACGACAAAAACCAGAAACCTGACAGGTTTAAAGCTTATCCTAATAACAATATGTATCAGTGGTATATAACTGTAGATGGAAAGAAACAATCTAAAATGCCTCCATTCTCTCATCTCAGTGAACAAGATTTAAAAGACTTAATTGCGTATCTTTCAACACTTAAAGACTGGAAAAACTTTAAATAACGGAGGTTTAAAATGATTAAGTATATTTTGACATCTGCCGTAAGTTTATCTATTGCTTTAGGAATAACAGCTGTAAATGTTCCATCTGTATGGGCAGAAGAAGATGAAGACAATGAAGTTGAGTTCACCAGTGCATCAATAACAGCTCTCGCCTGTGCTAAAGAAGCAGAAGAAACAGGAGATATAGAAGGACTTATATCCTGTCCCCCTCACAAAGCCTGGGAAGGAATTAAAGATATTTATACAGGGGAACCTAAAATAGTTGTATTTGATGTTACAGAAGAAGCATACTACTTTGTACAGGCTTCTAAAGACAGTGTCTATTATTACGAACTGCTTGAAGGATATGATGGTTCAATGGATGCATCCGGTGTTATCGTTGGAGAAAAAGATGGAATTCCCGTTGTCAAACTTGACGAATATGAAATCACCCCAAAGCCCAAACCAGGCTTTTTCAAAGGTTGTCTCTAACAAAAGCAGGTTAGGGGAGCTGTAGCTCCCCTCGGTAAATATTATTAGGAGGGTACCCCCATGAGATTAGGATTTTTGGTAGACCTGAGTAGATGTATGGGATGCATGGCCTGTGCAGTTGCCTGTAAAGCAGAAAATAATGTTCCGCTGCATAGCTGGAGGCTAAGGGTAAAATACATAGACCAGGGTGAATTTCCAGATGTAAAAAGACATTTCGTCCCATTAAGATGCAATCACTGTGAAAATGCACCTTGCGAAAGAATATGTCCAGTATCAGCTCTCCATTATCTACCTAACGGTATTGTTAATGTTGACCATGATAGATGTATAGGTTGTGCTTCATGTATGATGGCATGTCCTTACAATGCAATCTATCTTGACCCAATTACAAATTCAGCAGACAAATGTACTTACTGTGCACACAGAATTGAAGTTGGAATGATGCCAGCATGCGTAGTTGCATGTCCAACACACGCAAATATTTTTGGTGACCTTGATGACCCAGAGTCAGAAATTTCTAAATACCTTAAAAATCATAAGGATGTTATGGTTAGAAAACCTGAACTGAACACACATCCAAAACACTTCTATGTAAGAGGTTCAACTGTTGCCTTAGACCCATTAGCATCAGAAAGACCAGAAGGATATACGCTGTTCACTGAAGTTAAGTTCTTAGACCACATAGGAGGGCATTAAAATGATTGGGGCAGAAGTAACTTTTGATGTGGCTCTCCCTAAAATAATCTGGGGATGGCTTGTTTCAACAAATATGTGGGCAAAAAGTATTGCAACAGGTACATTTTTACTTGGCTTTTACTTTATAAAAAGATATCCAGAACAGGACAACTTCTTTAGAAAATGGCTCCCAATACTGGGAATAATATTTATAGGTATCACGCTACTTGTAACAGTTTTAGACCTTCATCATATGTTTAGGTTCTGGAAGATTTTCTTCTATCCACACTTCACATCAGCAGTAACCCTTGGAGCATGGGTAGTATCTGGCTTCGTAATAGTTCTTTTAATATCTTTCTGGTCATGGGCAATAGGAAATAAAAAACTATTTGATAAAGTCGCAATACCAGGATTTATACTTGCATTTTTTGCAACTATTTATACAGCAGGAATTATGGGAGAAGCCACAGCAAGAGAAGTATGGGTATTCCCTGCAGAAATGGTTTCAATGCTTCTAAGTGCTATGATTGCTGGTTCTGCAGCATACCTGATAATAGATGCAATATACGGGCATATCTTAAAAGAGGAGATTAGGAGAGAACTTGGTTATATCCTTCTTGGAAGTGCCTTCTTAGCAGCAGCCATGTTTATAGGAGAACTTATATTCGCTAAAATGCACAGTGAATTTTCTTACGAAGTTATAAAAGTTCTTGCTTTTGGAGAAGTTGCTCCATTTTTCTGGCTTGGATTGTTATTTACATTCATTATTCCTATAGTTCTAATTGGAATAGCAAATGAGTTCAGAAAATACAGATATGCATGGATGGCTGCAATTTTTGCTCTTATTGGATTGTGGCTCATAAAACATGCATGGCTTATAGCTCCACAATGTTTACCATTAAGCTAATCAGGAGGGTAGTATAAATGAGAACTACAAGAAGAAATTTTATAAAAGGAATTGCTGCAACAATAGGTGGAGCAGCTTTAGCTAAAGGTGTTGTTGAAAAAATAAATCCTGCTGCACAGGCAGAAACAAATTCGGAACTTACTTTTACACCATCAAGATTAGACTATTATCCTCCATTTGATAAATGGAATAACTGGAAAGAACCAGATGGAGATTACTGGAAAAAACATGGTGGTGCTTTAAGAGAGGGGGTTAAATTAATAAACTATATGATAGTTCCAACAGTATGTAACAACTGTGAAGCTGCATGTGGTCTTACTGCATGGATTGATAAAGACAACCTTGTAATAAAGAAATTTATGGGTAACCCATTTCATTCTGGTTCAAGGGGAAGAAACTGTGCAAAAGGGTATGCATCCCTTGCTCAAACCTATGACCCAGATAGAATTCCATTCCCACTAAAAAGAGCTCCCGGCTCTAAAAGAGGAGAAGGCAAATGGGTAAGAACCACATGGGATGAGGCTCTGGAAACAATTGGAAAACGAATGAGAGAAACAATTAAAAGAGCTAAAGAAGAGGGAGACGAGCTTGCCAAAAAAATGATAATGTATCACGTAGGAAGACCTAATGAGTCAGGAGGATTTACTGCAAGGGTTGTATGGTCTTGGGGTGGAGATTATCACAACTCACATACAAACATCTGCTCTGCAGGTGGAAGACTTGGGGGTATTGCATGGAGTGGCGATGACAGACCATCCCCAGACTTTGCAAATTCAAGACTTATATTCCTGTCTTCCTCCCATGCTGCAGATGCAGGCCACTACTTCCAACAACATGCTGGTTATATAGCAGATGCAAGAGCCAAAGGAGCCAGACTTGTTGTAATGGACCCACGATTATCAAACTCAGCGGGGCTGGCTGATTTATGGATACCTGTATGGCCAGGAACAGAAGCTGCCATTTATCTTTCAATGATAAGCAGATTACTTCAAGAGGACAAATACAATAGAAAATTCATGGAAAGATGGGTTAACTGGAAAACATTCCTGAAAGACAAAGAATATCTAAACTATCTTCTGAAAGAAGGAAGAATTTCCAAACTACCTGAAGGGGAAACATTTGATGATTTCATAGAGGTATTAAAAGACCTTTACAAAGATTACACATTTGAATGGGCTGCAGAGGAAACAAAAGTTCCTATAGATAGACTGGAAAAACTTTATGAATATATTCTCTGGGCTGGAGATAGAATTACGATTTATTTCTGGAGAGCTCAGGCTGCTGGAAACAGAGGTGGTTGGATGTCAGCAGGTAGAACAGGATATTTCTTCCTGATTGTAACTGGTGCAATAGGCGGAATAGGTGCCAACGGATGGCATCACTGGCATGTGCTTGGAGTTGGAGGAAAAGGAGGAAAGGCAACACTTAAAGAAAATCCAGACCCAGTAGATGCATGGAACGAACTTGCCTGGCCACCTGAATGGCCTTTATCAACTTACGAATTATCATTCCTACTGCCTCACCTGCTTTCTGACGACGAATGGAGAAAGAAATGGGAAGAAAGGGGATTAAAAATACCTGACAAATTAGATGTATGGATTTCTAAGATATACAACCCTGTATGGATTAATCCTGATGGTTTCAGATGGATAGAGGTTTTAAAAGATGAAAACAAGATGGGTCTTACTGTAAACCTTTCTCCAACATGGTCTGAAACAAACTGGTTTGTTGATTATATTCTGCCGGTAGGACTTGCAGGTGAAAGACATGATAACCAGTCTGCTGAAACAAAACCTGAAAGATGGACAGCATTCAGACAGCCTGTATTAAGAGTTGCCTTACAAAAAATGGGCTGGAAACCTAAAGTTCCATGGAGAGCTACATTAGAAGCCCACAAAAAAGTTGGCTTAGGTGAAGTATGGGAGGAAAATGAATTCTGGATTAATCTGGCATGGGCTATAGACCCAGATGGAGAATTAGGAATAAGACAGCTTTACGAATCAAAGAAAAATCCAGGAAAACCTGTAACCATAGAAGAATGGTATGAGGCAGCATTTGGGGTACTTCCAAACTTAAGAAAGGTCTGTGAAAAATTAGGAGTTACCCCTTATGAGTATATGAGAGATAGAGGAGCTTGGACAGAAGAAACAAATGTATACAACGTCCATGAAAGAGAAATACCTTATGACCCGGAAAGAGATGCTTACAAATACAAAGGAAAATGGATACCAAGAAGCGAACTTGCCATAGACCCAGACTCAGGAGCTGTTTATCTAAAAGGGCACGGAGAGAAAATCCATTCAGAAAGACATACTATAGGAGTAATGAAAGATGGAAAACTTCTGAAAGGCTTCCATACTCCAACAGGATTACTGGAGTTCTACTCAAAAACCTTCGTGGAATTTAAATGGCCTGAATACGCAATTCCTTACTATCCAAAAACAAAAGAAGAAAGACAAAAATTAATCCATGTGGTTACACATGTTCACCACGATTATATGACAGAACCAAATGCATTTGTTCTGAACCCAATCTACAGACTTCCTTATAACATCCATACAAGGTCTGTAAATGCTAAGTGGCTTATGGAAATATCCCAGAACCACAACCCAGTATGGATTTATGAAGGTGATGCAAAAAGACTGGGTATAAAAAGAGGAGACCCAATAAAAGTCAGAGTTGTTGATACCGTTTCAGGAATAGAGGTTGGATATTTTGTTGGAATGGCTATTCCTACTCAGGCAACAAGACCTGGAGTTCTGGCATGCTCCCACCACTCTGGAAGATGGAGAGTAAGAAATTTTGCTAAAGTTGAAGGTTTTGACCAGCCTCTTGGAATAATGACCTATGGTTCAGAAAAAGTTGATATAAAACAGGAAGGCAATATATGGAAACTTAGAGTAGAAGGTGGAACAATTCCAAGAGAAGTAGAGATAGAACACACAGAAAAATGGTTAAAATGGCCATACCCAGAATTTAATAAAGACATAAAAGAAGTGTGGTGGAAAGGAACCACAGGTGTATGGCAAAACGCCGTATTTCCTGCAAACCCTGACCCACTTTCAGGTATGCACTGCTGGCATAAAAAAGTCCTTGTTGAAAAAGCAGGTCCAGAAGACAAAATTGGGGATGTTGTAGTGGATATAGAAGCTACATTCAAAGTTTATCAGGCATGGAGAGACAAACTCACAAGACCAGCGCCTGGACCAAACGGACTTAGAAGACCAAAATGGTTCAAAAGACCGTGGTATCCACATACAGATAAAGCATACAGAATGCCAGGATATGAACATCATCAAACTGAAGAGTAATATTGAAAGGGGGCTTTTGCCCCCTATTCTATTTTAAAGAGGTATTAGAGATGGAAGAAAGAATTCAGGAAACTCAGGCAAGAATAAATATGTATGGACTTTTATCCAGATTATTCATTGAAGAAATTGATGAAGAAACTTTAAAAAAGATAAAGGAAACTCCAGAACTTTTAGAACTTTTCCCTAAAACTAAAGAATGGGACAAATTTAATGAAAAAGATATAAAGAGCTTAATTGAAGAAGACTTAAATGTTGATTTCACAACAGTATTTCTACTTAACGTTTACCCTTATGAGTCAGTATTTATGAATGATGAGGGACATATAGATGCCTCTATAACAAATCCCACACTTGTATTTTACAGAGAGCATGGATACTCCATTGACCTTAATGAAACCAGAGCCTTATCTCCAGACCATATTGCAGTAGAAATGGAATTTATGATGACTGTAGCAAAAGAAGAATTAGATGCTTTACAAAAAGGAAATAAAGAGGAAGCAGATAAGCTGAGAGAGATACAAAAGAAATTCTTAGAAGAGCATCTTGCAAACTGGGGAACTATATACTTACTTGCAGCAAAAGATATGGCTGAAACTCCATTTTATCAAGATGTATGTGAACTTGCCCTTGAGTTTATATTATCTGACTATGACTATTTAGCAGAGGCTATTGAAGAAGCAACAGTTTAATCATGAAGAATAATCCATTAAGATTTAAATTTTCAAATTGTGTTCATATCTATTACAAGGGTTCTTCTTGCGACTTGTGTGTTTCTGTCTGTCCTATTGAAGAAGCCATAATCCAAGAAGACTATAAAATTATTGTTAATTTTGAAAAATGCATATCCTGTGGGGCATGTATAGGAATATGTCCATCTGAAGCCTTTTACTTTGAAAATTTAGATTTTTATGAACTACATAAAAAATTAATAGAACAAAAACAAAACATTCTAAGCTGTAAAAGAGATATACCATGCTTATCAGCCTTTAACATTGAGTATTTAGTAGCTACCGTTTTAAAACTTCAGGAAGATTTAGTCCTTGATATTGGCCATTGCTCAGAATGCCAGATAGGAACACTCCTTGAAAGGATAAAAAATACAGCAAAAGAAGCAAATTATGTTTTAGAACAACTGGGATCTAAATTTAGAGTAAAACTTGAAGAATTAAAAATACAACCTGAAAATAAACAGGAAAATGATAGAAGGTCTTTCTTAAAAAGATTTACCAAAACCGCAGCAGGATTAACCTTTTGGGCATTAATGCCTGAAATTTCCGTTAAAGAGGAAGATGAAAAAGATAGTCTCAAAAACATAGTAGAAGAAAAAGTTCAACTAAAAAAAAGAAAAGCATTAATTGAAGCTCTGAAAAACCTCAATATACCTGAAGAAAAACAGAATGAAATCAAATTTTCCGTAGAAAAAATATCCTTTACATCAGACAAATGGATTGACAACTACAAATGCACTAACTGTTCCGTGTGTTATAACATATGCCCAACAGGAGCACTAAAACCAGGTGCAGAAAGGCTACAAATACTTTTTGAACCTGCTTTATGTATAAAATGCAAGGTGTGTCATGAGGTCTGTCCTGAAGACTGCCTTCATTTAAAAGATGAACTTCCCCTAAACATATTTTTAAACGAAACAGAAATTCTTGCTAAACATATTATGATACCCTGTGAAGAATGTATGGTTCCCTTTTCATATAAAGGAGACACAACCCTCTGTCCAAGATGCAGAGAGTTGGAAGAAGAAATAAAAGACCTTCTTAAAATTGAGGATTAAGAAAGTTAGCATTTGACAACTATTAAAAAATATAGTTCTTTAATAAAAATATAAAAAATATATTAACTATATCAGGAGGTGTTGGCGATGAGAAAGGTAGCAGGTTCGATAGCATTAATTACAGCTGTTATTTCTACTACAGCCCTTGCAACAAACGGAGACAACATGATTGGTGTATCTCCTGCATCAAGGGCTATGGGAGGACTGGGCACAGGTATATGCCTTGAACCTACAGACTCTATCTTCAGAAACCCAGGCTGGCTTGGAAGACAAAAAGGATTTAATCTCAGCTTTGGTGGAATTTTATTTATGCCTCATGTTAAAGGAAGAAGTAAAGGTTACTGGGATACTAATGACAATGATGACACAACAGGAGTTATCCCTGTAGATTCCGGTTATCAATCTTCTGATGCCAATTTCTTTACAATTCCTGAAATAGCCATTACCAATCAGATAAACGATAAAGTAGTATTAGGATTAGGTGCCTATGGTGTATCTGGAATGGGTGTTGACTACAGAGATAAAACAGGTCTTAACAAAATGCATACCTCTTTACAATTCATGAGATTTGTTCCTGCAATCGGATATAAAGTAAACGAAAAACTGGCGATTGGCGGTGCTTTACATCTGGCATGGGGTTCTCTGGACTTAGGAGCAATGATGGCTTACGACAATGATGGAGATGGAGTTCCAGGAACATTATGGAATGCAAGTGGTGGACAATCTCAATCCTATGGTATAGGAGCTTCTTTTGGTGTTAATTTCAAACCTTTAGACAGTGTTTGTCTGGGAGCTTATTACCAATCAAGTATTAAGATGAAATATAAGAATGTTTTTGATTCTAATGCCGATGGAAATTTTGAAGATTTAAAGTTGGAACAACCACAGGAATTCTCGGTGGGAGTTGGATTTAGGCCAATTCCAGAATTTAAATTTGGATTTGATGTAAGATGGATAAACTGGTCAGATGCAGATGGATACAAACAGTTTAAGTGGAAAGACCAATGGGTTTTTGCAGTCGGGGGAGAATATAAAGCAACTCCAAGACTGGCATTAAGAGCAGGTTATAACTATGCCAAATCACCAATCAGAGGAAAAAGCAATCTTGACACTGTAAATAGAGATAATACCGTACCCGATTTTGATGGAAGATTTTCAGATTATGAAATTGAGTGGTTCAATTTAATAGGCTTCCCTGCAATAGCTGAACATCATTTAACATGTGGATTTGGATACCAGTTCACAGAAAACTTTGAAGTAAATGTGTCTTATGTCCATGCATTTGAGAAAAAAGTAGAATCAACAGCAATGGGAGGTGCTCTTTTAGCAGGAGCTAAAAACTCTCAGGATTCTATAGGTGTTTCTTTAGACTGGCATTTCTAATATATAAGGGAGCTTTTGCTCCCTCATAAAAAATATAAGGGGAGAGAAAGATGAAAAAAATAGGAACAGCAATATTTATATTTGTATTTGCTATAGGATTTTCACATGCAACACCGAAACTAATGGATGAAGAATACGCACAGCAGTTTTGTGAACTATGGAACAAAACACCCAAATTAGTAGATGGTTTAGGTAAATGGGCATCAAAAGCTATAAAAGAGAAAAGAGAATACAGAATTATCAGGTTTTACAGGAAAAAATGTGGAGCAGATAAGGCTGTAGAACTTCATATAGCTCCCAAAGATGGAAAGGCTATATGCGTTTACGGGGGAAAAGCGACAGATGAAAAAGCAGATTTTATTATGTCTGCTACAGATGAAGACTGGAAGTCTCTTGCAAAAGGAGAATTTGGATTTGCTGGAATGGGAATACTGTCAAAACTGGATTTTATTGGCTCAAAATGGGAAGCCATGAACAACATGGGACCTTTTAAAGCCTTCCTTCTCAATATAGACAAAATCCCTCACACAATGGAATGTCTATAAAATTCAGGGGCATCAGCCCCTTTTCATTTTAAATTTTTCAATACATTTATAAAATTTCCAAATTGGATTAAAAACTTTAGGGTTCTTATCATATTTAGGCAAATCAAAATCTTGAGGTAATTTAATGAAATACTTTCCAGGGATTATTTTTGCTACAGTAATAGCTATTGTCGCAACATTTTTATCCAAATTAGAAATAGTAAAAGAAACAGTAAATTTTAGCCCATTAATCATAGCCATCTTACTTGGTGTGCTCATCGGAAATATATGGAAAATGCCGGAGAGTTTTAAACCTGGTGTTATTTTTTCATTGAAAAAAATTTTAAGAATAGCAATTGTATTTCTTGGTTTTAGACTAACATTCCAAAATGTTATGGAAGTTGGTCTTGAAGGTTTAATTGTTGATACTATTATGCTTGTTTCCACATTTTTACTTGGTGTGTTTATTTCAAGAAGACTATTTGGTTTAGATGCCGAAATGAGTTATCTTATCGCTTCAGGAAGTTCAATATGTGGAGCATCTGCTGTTTTAGCAACAGCCCCTGTAGTTCGTGCAGAAATGCACCATGCAGCTATGGCTGTAGCTACCGTAACAATTTTTGGAACAATTGCAATGTTTATTTACCCAATAGTTTATAAATCTTTTGGAAATATACTTGGATTTGATGATGTTTTATACGGTATATGGACAGGTGCTACAGTTCATGAAGTAGCACAGGTTGTTGCTGCAGGGTTCGCAATTTCTGAATCAGCTGGCAACACAGCAACTATTGCTAAGCTTACAAGAGTTATGATGCTTGCTCCTCTTCTTATTGCTCTCAGTTTTTATCTTGCAAAAAAACATGCCACCCACGGAGCTGGTGTAGCTCTTAGAGATATACCTATTCCATATTTTGTTTTTGGTTTTATAGCAATGGTCGGAGTTAATTCTCTTCAAATAGTTCCAGACAATATAGTTCAGCAGATAAATCTAATAGATGGATTTTTACTGACTGTGGCAATGGCTGCAATGGGTCTTGAGACGAATATAAACAAAATTAAAGGGGTAGGGATGAAACCAATCTATGCAGCCGCCCTTATATTTACATTCCTGTTCTTTGGAGGAATAATATCCCTTAAAATAGTCCATCAAATATTTGGATAGGTATTGACAAATTTTATTAAAGGTTTAAATTTATTATGCTCAAATTGAATAAGGGGGCGATACGGGTTCGACGGGAACGGTTACGCCGGGTCAGCAGGCCGGAGAAGGATACTCCGTAAAAAACCAAACAACAACAATTCCCGAACGCGAAATCGCTCTCGCTGCCTAATTAGCGCAGCGACGTCCTCCTGAGCTTGCCCGTGGGCTTGGGAAGGGCGTTAGACACACGGGATAGGAAAGTGCTGACCGCCCTGTAGGCACTTTCCGAAACCTTACAGGGCTTGCCTGCGGATACCCTGCCTGTGGGGTCGCCGCAGGCGAGAAATCAAACACAGGCTAAGCCTGTAGAAGGCCCGAGCAACGGCCGTTCTCGGACGGGGGTTCGATTCCCCCCGCCTCCACCAAAAGAAAAGGTTAGGTAAACTTTAAATAGTTCTAAATTCTTCGTATATAGATTCTATTTCGTTTAAAATTTCAGATAATATCTCATCAGGATGTGGTAGATTTTCAATATCATCTAAAGATTCATCTTTTAGCCATGTTATATCAAGATTAACTTTATCTCTATTTATTAGCTCTTCGTAGGTAAAGGCTTTAAATCTTTCTGTTTCTTCTCTTTCTAATCTATTTTCTGGATTGAAACATTTGATAAAATCTTTTAAATCTTCAAACTTTAGAGGATTTTTCTTTAATGTAAATTTTTTATTAGTTCTAAAGTCGTAAATCCATAGTTTCTCTGTCCAAGGTTTTTCCCTTGCCGGTTTTTTATCAAAAAACAAAACATTAGCTTTAACACCCTGAGCATAAAATATACCTGTTGGAAGTCTAAGAAGTGTATGGACATCAAATTCATGAAGTAATTTTCTTCTAATAACTTCCCCAGCTCCACCTTCAAACAAAACGTTATCAGGTATAACTACAGCTGCTTTTCCATTTATTTTTAAAATTGTCTTAACATGTTGTAAAAAGTTAAGTTGTTTGTTTGACGTGGTAACCCAAAAATCATCTCTCTGGTAAAGCAGTCCTTCTTTATCTTCTTTTCCCTCTCCATTAGTTATAGTTATACTGCTTTTCTTACCAAAAGGAGGATTTGTGAGAACCATATCAAATCTCTCTCCTGGGTCAACGGCTAACGCATCCTGAACAACAATAGGAACAAAATTTTCTCCTCCAATTCCATGTAAATAAAGATTCATTGCACAAAGTCTGGCTGTGTTATCTACTATCTCCCATCCTTTAAAAGCTTCATTTTTTAAAAACTCTTTTTGCTCTTTATCTAAATCATAATGCTTAGTTATATATTCATAGGCGGCAATTAAAAAACCTCCTGTTCCACAGGCAGGGTCGCATATTTTCATATTTGGCTGTGGTCTCATAACTTCAACAATAGCTTTTATTAAAGGTCTTGGTGTGAAATATTGACCAGCTCCGCTTTTTATATCTTCTGCATGTTTTTTAAGTAATCCTTCATAAATCTCACCTTTTACATCAATATCTAACCCTACCCAGTTTTCCTGGTCAATTAGTGAAATTAGTCTTTTTAGTTTTGCTGGGTCTTGGATTTTATTTTGAGCTTTTCTAAAGATGAGACCTAATAATCCTGATTTTTTACCAAGTTCTTGGAGAATTTTTATATAATGTGCTTCAAGGTCAGCTCCATCTTTTGATTTTAAACTTTCCCAATCTAAACCTTTAGGAATAAGAGGTTCTCTATTGTATGGTGGCTTTGAATACTCATCAGCCATTTTTAAAAATAATAAATATGCAAGCTGTTCTAAATAGTCTCCATAACTAACTCCATCATCTCTTAAAACATTACAGTAATTCCAGACTTTTTGGACTATATCTGATTGTGTCATTTTCATCCTCCGATTAATCTTTTTAGACTTCTATTTCCATAAACTAAAATGCAGCATTGAACCACTGCGGTAAATTCTTGCTCAGGTTTTAATAACTCTTTTAATTGTCTAATCTTCTCCTTAATCATAGCTTTATTTGTTGCAGTTTCTGTATTTTGAGATAATTCTTTTATTTCATTTATTAACTCTCTACATTTGAGCCAAACTGACCGTCTTGCTTCTTTTAAAGGTTCATAATTAAGTTTTAATACCTCTATTGTATATTCAGCTCTTTCTTTACTAAATCCATTATTTTCAGAGGGAACAGCTTTTCCTGTTTCATCAAAAAATAAAAGTAGTGGGTCGTTTTCATCTGTGGGGTCTAATAAATAATAAACTTCATCTTCAATTGGGTCATCAGGATTGTTAGCTTTGTGTCTTAAAACTTTAAACTTATCTCTTTTATTAATATTTCCCACTTGACCAGCTAATCTATAATTTTTCCAATCAAAAGCAAGCCACCAATATTCACTTTTAGGTCTAAAATGGTCAACATGATAATAAGAATAAACCTCTCTTGATTCAGAATACCAACATTTACCATGGGAAAGTTCAGCTAAAAAATCTTTTAATTCTCGCCAAATATTAGAATGCTTTTCTATAAAATTTTTTCTTTCCTCAGGTGGTAATTTCTTTAATTGTTTTGTTATTTTTTCTGCTTTATCTCTCCACTCTTGAGGAGGTGGATTTTCTTTTAAAGGAATATATCTCATTTTTCCTCTTCTAACTCTTTTAATATTTCTGTAATTAGTTCATCAAATTTTTCATCTTCAAGCTCATAAACACTTTTATTTATTTCTTTTTCCTTTTTATATAGTTCTTCCAAGACTTTCTGGTAAGTTTTATCTCTAAATTGCCACCCAAAACCTAAAAGTTCCAACTCATGAGTATATTTTTTTAGCTTTTCTTTTTCTTCTTCAGTTAGCTCTTCTCCCAACCTCTCTTTAGCAGCAAGTCTGTTTCTTTCTTCTAATTTTTCTTGAGTTTCTCTATCTAATGTGGTGGGCAATCCAAAAAATTCACTTGTTAAAATACCTGCTACACCTAAGCCTTTTGGGTCAATTTCTGGTTTTTCTATTATTGTGCTTCCATCTTCTTGATTTTTCTTAAATATTCTTATTTGCTCTTTAACCAATCCTCCAATAACTAAAGGATCATGTGTATTTATAATAATATGAGAGGTCTCATCGTTCCCTATAACTTCTTTTAACAAATCTAAATATTTCCATTTCCAGATGGGATTTAAATGTGTATCAGGCTCATCAAGTAAAACTAATGACTCTTCATCTTTTGTAAATTTAAGAAGCCCTAAAACTGTTAATAACTGTTGTTCACCTTCGCTTAACTCTTTAAATGTTATATTTTGTTTAATATCATATTTTTTTACTTTTATTTTTACATCTTCTATCAAATCAGAAATATAAGTGCTCTCTAAAGCTTTAAAAAAAGTCGTATTATTTTTATAATCTTTAGCAATTGTTTGAAGCTCTTCAACCGATGGCAAAAACAGATATAAAAGCTCCTTTTTTGTACCTCTCCTAAAATCTATTTTAATATTTTCTTCATTGTATATTGGAGCTAAAGATTTACTCCATAGATTTTCAAGGAAATTTCTTACTATTCCTTTTGCCCCCCAGAATCTATCTTTTTTATTTTTAGATTGCATCCAGTTAGGCTGATGTAGAATAAAAAGTATTGATTCAATATCTTCTATTCCAAAATAATCTTTTAAAAATTTTTTACTTTTTTCTAAATAGTTAGGGAATGAAAAAAATGCCAATAATACAAACTTACTATGTATCAATCTTACATAAAATAAACGTCTTAAATCTTCAATCTCTTCTTCTTTTATATTTTCTTTTATTAGTTTGTCATAAAATCTTTTTTGATGGTCATCAAAAATTTCTTCAAGTCTGTTGCTTGTTCCTGAATAATAAGCAAATACATATTTTGGTAAATACTCATCTTTTGATTTTTTAAATTCTGTAAAGGATATTTTATCTCCATTAACTTTTATTGTGGTTGTTTTGCTTTTTTCTATTTCAATTAGATTATCTTGCTTTTTATATTTTAAAGAATAGTTAAAAGGTATGTTATTAGGTTTTTCTAAATCTAAGTATTTAAAAATTAATATTAATGCTTCTAAAAGATTGGATTTTCCTGTAGCATTTTCTCCCAATAAAACAGTATGAGGATAGTTTTTATCAAAATCTATTTTGAAATTCTTCAAATTTTTAAAGTTATCTATTTCAAGCTCAAGTAGTCTCATCTTTTTAACCTTAAAATGGAACCTCTTTCGATTT
>JALWLQ010000103.1 GCA_027084095.1 Persephonella sp. | reverse complement strand
CAAAGATATAGAGGAATACTTAAAGGAAACTCCTGAAATAGTTGTTGAGGTTGTTTCAAAATCAACAGCATATAAAGATGAGCATATAAAATTTGAGATATACGAAAGGGAAAAAGTGCCCTTTTATATTCTGGCCTATCCGGATATTAAAAAGGTAAGGGTTTTTCAGCTTGTAAATGGTAAATTTGATAAATATTTTGATGGTGAAGATGGCTTTCTTGAAATCAGTTTAAAAAATGGCTGCAAGGCAAAAATAGATATAAAAGAACTTTTTGCCTGATTATCCTTGCCATCTTTCGTATAAATTGTGCTTTATTCCGAAACTATCCAGCACCTTCCCAACAACAAAATCAATCATATCTCCTATTGTTTGAGGCTTATGATAAAATCCCGGAGAAGCCACCGAAACAATAGCACCTGCCTGCGTAACCTTTTCCATATTTTGAATATGTATCAAAGATAAAGGCATTTCCCTGACAAGCAGATATATTTTTTTCCTCTCCTTTAATGCAACATCACAGACCCTATGAATTAGATTGTTGGATAATCCATTTGCAATAGCTCCTAAGGTTCCAGTAGAACAGGGAGCAACAATAACCCCTTCTGTCTGAACAAGCTTAGAGCCGCTCGCTACAGGGGCATATATCTGGTCTTGAGAATAAAAAAGACAGTTTTCAGGTAGATTTTTTAAAAACTTGTCTTTTGAAATATCCATCTCTTTTTCCATTACTGTGAAAGCACTATCTGACACAATAAGATGGACTATAAAATCTTTAGGCAATATCTCAAGAAGCCGTAACCCATAAATAGTTCCACTTGCACCAGTAATACACAGGACTATTTCCTTTTTCATACTGGAATAATACCTATTTTTTACTTTTATATCAATGGGATATAATAAAATCTGATATATACACGGGGGTAAGATAGATAGAACACTTAGAGGAATTTCTTCAACATTACGGATATATTGCTGTATTCATAGGTACCTTTTTAGAGGGTGAACTGTTCTTACTGGTTGTTGGATTTTTTATAAAAATGAAACTGCTCAATCCCTATATATCCCTTGTATCTGCAATGGCAGGGGCTTTTCTGCATGAACTTTTGTATTTTTTTGCAGGAAAATGGAAAGGTCGCCAGATTTTATTACGAAACAGGCATACCCGTAGGGAATACCGAAGGGCGAAGAAACTTTTGCAAAAATATGGTGTGCTATCTATTTTCATAATCCGATTTTTATATGGAATGAGAATTGTTCCTATGATGCTTATGGGTGCCACAGGCTTTGGCACAGGTAAATTTATATTTTTTAATCTGATATCCCTTTTCTTCTGGGCAGTGATTTATCTTTCTATTGGGTACTTTTTTGGAAAAGCAGCAGAACATTTCTTTGGAGAAGCCAAGGAGTATTATTTTGCGGCTGTAGCTTTTCTTATTCTTGTACTATTTATTATTCTTATATATCCAAAATTAATGGATAAATGGAAAAAAACCTAATTATTTAACAACCAGGACAGACTGGTTCGCATATTTAACAAGGTTTCCAGCAGTTGTTCCAAGAAGCATTCTTTTAAAACCACCTACTCCTCTGTGCCCTACGACTATCAGGTCACAGCCATTATCATCAGCATAAGCCATTAACTCCTCTGCCGGTTCCCCTTCAAGAACTTTGGTAATTGCTTCAACGCCTCTTTGTGCTGCAATTTCTTTTGCTTCCTTTAGGTATTTTTCTTCTTTTGTTAATTCTTCTTTTTCATATTCTTCTATTTCTTCAGGAGGAATATAATCTATAGCAGCAAATTCAAAAGGTCTAACAACTCCAACTATATGGAGTTCACTTCCACAACTTTTGGCAAGGTCTATAGCTTTATCAAGGGCTTTTTTACTGGACTGAGAACCATCATAACCAACAAGTATCTTTTTATATGCCATTTTTCTCCTCCTAACCACTATGAGACTTTTTTAGTTTATCATATACAGAGTAATCTCTAAAATCTTTATCCTGAGAAGTCTTCCTCAATTTCTTCTTTTTTCTTAACTACTCTGTAGGCGAGAGCATAATAATGGGATAAAAAAAACATCATATAAAGATTTAAAAAAGAAATAATGACAGAAACATAAATAAAATCAAGAGCTACCAGAACATTAAATTCATTCTCATCTAAAGTTTCCAGTGCAGGAAATATTGGAATTAAAGAAATAACAAATACAATACCTACAACCAGAATAACTAAAAAAGCCTTCAAAGAAAGAATAAAATATTTTAGATTAAAAAGAACCTTTTTAACCTCAGAAGGGAAAACAAAAGAAAACATGGATTTTAAAGCTTCTTCAAAAGTTTCTGATACAAGAGCAATTTTACCTATTATATAGGGATACATATAAAAAATAACTGATATAATTACAATAAATGGCAGAACGTAAAGAAAATCATAAAAATCTATGCTTCTTTCTACAATACCTTTTACCATAATAAAGAAAATAGGGAGCAACCCAAAAATAACCACAATAATAACGACAATAATAAGCCCCAGAAAAACAGCACCAGCTTTGATTATTTCATCAAAAAGAAGTTTTTTAAATGTCTGCGAAGTTAGCTTATTCTTATACTCTTCTTTAGAAAAACTTTCATCAAATATTTTTGCTATTTTCAAAGATATAGAAAGAAACACAATTTCTACCAGTATAGCAACATTTCCAATAATAGGAATAAAGGATATTAATGTTATTCCCCAATATAGAAAAAACAAGCTCCAGAATAATCTGGGAATACCAATAATAGAAAAAGCCCAACTCCATACTTCCTTAAAGTCCTTTTTCATCCCCTCTCCCGAACTGTTATTTAACAACTATATTTAAAATTTTCCCTTTTATAAAAATAACCTTAACTATATTTTTTCCTTCTGTCCATTTTTTGACATTCTCATTTTCAAATGCAATATTTTTAACGGTTTCCTCGTCAGCATCTGCAGGCACAGTTATTTTAGCTCTAACTTTACCATTAATCTGAACTGGAATTTCTTTTGTTTTTTCTATTAGTGCCTCTTCATCTGGCTCAGGGAATTTTTGTTCAATTGTATAACCATTGTTTCCAATTGTTCTCCATAGCTCATCTGCAATAAATGGTGTAAATGGAGAAAGCATAAGAATGAGATTTTCTATAGCCTCCCTTAAAAGCTTTTTATTTTCTCCTTTATAGGAGGTAAGCTCATTCATAAGCTCCATAACAGCTGCTATCGCAGTATTAAACTGGTATTCTCTGGTTATATCATCATTTACTTTTTTGATTGTCTGGTGGAGTTTTCTTCTGAGTTTCTGGTCTTCTTCAGGCAGATTTCTAAAGTCTTCTTTTGTATAAGATACTCCTTTTATTTCTTCTGCTTTGTCATTTACAAAATTCCACACTCTTCTTAAAAATCTATGTGCCCCCTCTATACCGCTATCTGTCCATGCAAAGCTATTTTGTGGTGGTGCAGCAAATAATGTATAAAGTCTAACTGTATCAGCTCCATATTTTGCTATCATCTCATCAGGGTCAACTGTGTTATGCTTGGATTTGGACATTTTATCTGCTTTTCCATATTCCTCCTCAAGCTCTTTGAGTTTTTCCATAGGCAGACCAAGTTTTTCAAAGAGCAGTTTGGCATTATCATTTATTGTTAAATGGTTTTCCTCAAGCCACTGTTTTATAGTTTTGTTTTCTGTTTTGTCTATATTATATTTGGCGAAAAGCTCTGTTAGAGTTGAATTCTCGGTGAGCCCTAATATATCAAGAAGTTTTTCTATTTTTATCCATTTTTTAAGAACCATTCCTTGAGTTAAAAGTTGTGTGAATGGCTCTTTTACATCTACAAGTCCTATTTCTTTCAGGAATTTTGTGAAAAATCTTGAATAAAGAAGGTGAAGAACTGCATGCTCAATACCACCTATATATAGGTCAACAGGCATCCAGTAATCTGCCTTTTCTTTATCAAATGGTGCTTTATCGTTGTGGGGGTCGCAGTATCTAAGGAAATACCATGAACTATCTATAAATGTGTCCATTGTGTCTGTTTCTCTTCTTGCAGGCTTTCCACATTTTGGACAGGTTGTATT